>JAQWDG010000308.1 GCA_028705545.1 Methanoregula sp.
GTGCTGACCCTCGAAGAGGGGGAGGCCGAGCTCTTCCGGATCCGGCAGTACGGGCCCGAGAGCGTGGTCACGGTCACCGCGGGGAGCGGCAAGGGTGGCGAGTCCGATAACCGGGTGGCGTTTTTCGATGCCGTGACAAAATGCATCACGGAAGTTACCGGGCCGCTCATTATTGCCGGGCCGGGTTTTATCAAGGACGATTTTGTCCGGCACGCGAAGAACCGGAACTGCCCGCCCATGGAGCGTGCGGTTGTTGTCGAGACCCGGAGGATCGGCCGCGGTGCCGTTCAGGACGTGATCGGCGCCGGGACGCTCGAAAAGATGATCGGCGACCTCCAGCTCTCGCGCGAGGTGCGGCTGATGGACGAAGTGCTCCTGCGGATTTCCCGGGACGGGGCGGTGGCGTACGGACAGGAGCAGGTTGCAAATGCGATCGAGTACGGGGCGGTCGAAGAAGTACTGATCGCCGATTCGCTGCTGCACGACACGGCAACCGCCCCGCTCCTTGAACGGGCCGAACGGATGCAGTCCCGGATCGTAGTGCTTTCGACAGAGTTCGAGCCCGGTGAACGGCTCGTGGCACTGGGCGGGATTGCGGCGCTGCTCAGGTACAAACTCTGATCCGTACCGGTCCGATAATGAGCCGGGTTAACCCTATGTAAATAACTTCTCCGACCCGGTCTTTGTGAAATTCCTAAAAAAAACGGGCCAAACTGCCATTGGCAGAACCCCGGGCGATATAAACATAGATATAATATAAAGCCGTTAGTTTGTGTAAGAGCGCAAATGGCGATGAATTCTGACCCATCTGGCACAGATGCAGACAGCCCGTCCGTTTCGGACGGTGAACCTGTCATCGACATCTTCATTCTCTCAAAAGATGCCCGCGATTCCCGGCAGCTCGTCGGGCAACTGACCGATCAGGGATACCGGGTCACTCCATTTTCCGAATCTTTCGAACTGCTGGACCGTCTCCGCATGGGAAAACCCAACCTTCTTATCTGCAATGCCGCCGGCCCGGAGGAAGAAGGGTACCAGGCCTGCCGCGAGATCAAGGCCGATGAAGATCTCTGGAATATCCCCGTCCTTTTAATCACAGGTGTTTCCAGCCTCGGCGACCTGTTGATCGTTCTTGACAGTAATGCGGACAACTTCATCGCCCGGCCCTGGGACGCCCAGTATCTTGGTTCGCTCATCGAGCTGATGCTCGCCTCGCCCGTGGAAAAACCGGACCCGGAAAAGATCCGGACGCAGTTCAAGATCCGGCACGAGGACCGGGAATACGTTATCACGGCCGACCGCAGGAAACTTCTGGAATTTTTGCTCTCATCGTTTGAGATCGCGATGAACCGGGCCTCCGATCTTTCCCGGGTGGTGGACGAGCGCAATACGCTCACCTCAACGCTTGAAAGCCGGGTTTCGGACCGGACCCGCGAACTTTCCACCGAAGTAGCCCGACTCCAGACCGAGACGAGCGGGAAATCCCACGAGCTGGACGCAGCTGCAAAGGCGCTTGCCGCTGCAAAAAACGATGCGGAAGCCCTGCGCACCCGTATTAGCGAGAACGAGATGGCTCTTGCGGCAAAGGCCGACGAGCTTGCCCGCGCCAACGAGGATCTGGAGTCCACCCGGGCACACCTTGCGGAAGAAGAAGATGCAGTGCGGACGCTCGGCGCGGAAAAAGAGGAACTCGAACATGCCCTCCGCGGCGACGTTGAATCGGTAAATGCAGATCTCGAAAAGACCCGGGCTGCCCTTGCGGAAGCACAAAAGGAACTTGCAGCACTTTCCGCGGAGCGTACGGATCTCGGGCAGCAGCTGGACACGCTTGGCGGCGAGTACGAAGGTGCCAGGAAATCCCTTGCAGCATCGGCCATCGAGATCGGGCAGCTGAAAAGCGACCTTGCCACTGAGAAAAACCGTGCGGATACTGCCGAGCAGGAAGTAAAATCCATCCTCCAGGAGAAGGCAAAATCCGAAGAGGAACTCCGGCAGATGATCGGGGACATAACGGCAAAGGCAACACAGCAGTCCCAGGAAGTCATGCGGCTCTCCGACCAGCTTGGCGCGGAACAGAAGCAGCGGGAGAGCGTCGAACAGGACTTTTTATCATTCCGGCAGGAATCCGAAAAGAAGGAGGCCGGGTATATTGCTGAGCGGGACTCGTTTTTCGGGCACCATGACGAGCTCCAGCAGAAATACGATGCGCTGACTGCATCGCTTGGGGCAGAGCGGGAGAAGGCTGCCACCCGCGAGGGGGACGTAGAGCGCCTTGCCGCGGAAAAACGGCAGCTCGAAAACGATCTTCTCTCGGCACGGGGACAGATCGAGGCGATCTCGGTTGTCCTTGACGAAGAGAAACGCCTGCGGGCCGCGGCCGAGCTCAACGCGAAAAACGGCATCGAATCCAAGAACGACGAACTCCGGGAACTGGCTGCAACTATCGATGCGCTCAGGAGTGACCTGGATGCACGCGGGTCCGAACTCTCCCTTGCCGGAAAGGAGCGGGACGAGGCGCAGGCAGCGTACAAAGACGCCAGCGACCGGCTCGC
>JAQWDG010000309.1 GCA_028705545.1 Methanoregula sp.
CCGACAGGTCTTCAGGCATCGTCCCGCACATGATCAGATGGTCCCGGGCCCGGGTCAGCGCAACGTACAGGAGCCGTTTCTTCTCGGCCCGCTCCTTCTCGCGCTGCATCTCGCGGAGGGCCGCAAGCACCGGGCTGTCGGTCAGGGCATAATCGTCCTTCGGGTCGGGCACCCGGATCCCCACGAGCCGGGTATCGTCCCCGATCATGATCTGCGAAAAACGTTCCCGGAAACCCGTCCCCATATCGGGCACGATAACGATCGGGAATTCGAGGCCCTTTGCCGCGTGGACCGTCATGATGTTGACCGCATGTGCTGCAAGGGCATCGAGCGGCGCCTCGCCCTCCCGCTCCTCGTCCTCCATCGACCGCCGCAGGTCGCCCGTGAGATCAAAGAGCGCGTAGGGGCCCTTCTCCTCCCGGCTCCGGACGATCCCGGCAAGCTTCTCGATATTTGCGAGCATCTGCACGCCTTCGGGAAGCGCCCCGTACACCGCATACATTCCGGAATCCGAAAGGATCTTCCGGAGGAGCGCCAGGACCCCGATCCTCCCCGCATACTCCTGCCACGATAAAAGGAGGTCACGCGCCCGCACCACCGGGCCGGATGTTTTCCCTTCCGCAGACCGGCACAGTTTCTCCCAGAGGGTCCCGCGGTAATTCCGGGCAAGGTAGAAGAGCTCCGTATCCGAGAGCCCGAAGTACGGGGAGCGGAGCGCCCCAAGAAGGCTCACGTCATCGTGCCGGTTTACCAGGAACGCAACGATGTTGTACAGGTCGAAGATCTCCTGGCGCCCGTAAAAGCCCGTCCCGCCGTGCACATAGTACGGGACGCCATACTGCGAAAGTGCCGCAAGGTAATACGAGAGGTTCGTGCGCTGTTCGAGAAGGATCGCAATGTCCCCGTACCGGGCGGGCCGTTTTACAAACGCATGGTCCGGGCCCTCTTCGTACACTTCGGCCGGGGCGACAAGAAGGCGCTGGATCCGGCGGGCCACCATCGCCGCCCCGGCCCGTTTCGTTGCCGGGCCGGTGTCCTCTTTTCCGACAAGCACCAGTTCCACAGAACCCGCATGGTCCCGGCGGGCGTCGGAACAGTTCACCGGTTCGTACCCGAACTCCCAGGGTTTTTCTGCCGATGCAAAGAGCCGGCTAAAGAGGAAGTTTGCAAGGCCGAGCACCTGGCCCGTGCTCCTGAAACTCGTGTCCAGGTTTACGACCGTTCCCTGGCATTTCGTATCGATGATAGTCTGCGCTTCCTTAAAGCGCGTCACGTCCGCGTCCCGGAAGAGGTAGATAGACTGCTTGGGGTCCCCGACAATAAACAGCGAATCCGTTTCCGGCCCGGGTTTTCCCACAAGGGCAAGGACGATCCCGAACTGTGCGGGGTCTGTGTCCTGGAACTCGTCCACGAGAATGTAGCGGAACCTCCGGGCCAGCTGGGCTGCCACCTGCGGGTGGTCGCCCGTGACAAGTTCCTGTGCGTGCAGGATGAGATCCGAAAAGTCCAGACCCCCCAACGCAGATTTGGCATCGGAAACGAGTTCCCGGTACCTGGTAAAGACAAACGAGAGATCGGAGAGGACCCGGAGAGACCCGGTGACCAGGGGGTCGGAGGGATCGACCGTGAGCCGGCAGAGCCAGTCTTTTTGTCCGAGAATCGAGAACAGCCGTTTCCGCGCCGCCTTAAACTCCTCAAGATCGTTTCCCTGCCAGTTCTTTTTGCTCCCCACGTTCCCCATTTTTTTAGAGAGAATCCCCTCCACCGCTTCGCAGAATGCGGAAGCCCCCGATGCCGGTGTCAGGAGTTTTAAAAACGGCCGGATCTCCTGTGCGTGCAGGGCGGCCCTGTCGTTTACTCCCTCATATGCTATGGCAAATTCCGTGAGTTTTGCAACGAGCGCCGCAAACTCCGGATCGGAAAGAAGCGCTGCGATCTCTTCGTCGCGGAACGCGTGCACCTTCTCCTGCCATGCAGAGAGGATCGCAGGTTCGCTTCTCTCAAGCGCAGAAAAGAATTCCCCGTACTCCCGGCGCTTCGCGTACATTGCAGGGAGCATCCCTTTGAGTGTCCCTGATTCGATAATCGAAAGGACGCGAACCAGTGCATCGTGCGACGGGCCTTTTCCCGGGGTTGTCACAAGGGCTTCAAACGCTTCCTCGTGGATCCGGGCCATCTGCTGCTCGTCGAGGACGCCAAAACCCGGTTCGAGCCCGGCCTCGGTGGGAAACTCGCGGAGGATCTGGGCGCAGAACGAGTGGAAGGTCTGGACCGGCGCGACAAGGAACTCCTCGTTTGCCCGCTCCCAGAACGGGCCGGACCGGGCGGAAAGTTCGGCCCGGATCCTCTCTTTCATTTCAGCCGCCGCCTTCTCGGTATACGTGAGCGCGAGGATCTCCGGGACCCGGACGTTCTGGGTTTCCAGGAGATCGATATATTTGCGCACGAGCACGTAGGTCTTCCCGGTCCCGGCGCCCGCGGTAACGACCATGCTCCGGTCGTGGGTGGAGATCGCGAGGTCCTGGCGTTTTGTCGATACCATTTCAGGT
>JAQWDG010000048.1 GCA_028705545.1 Methanoregula sp.
GCCCTGAACCGGTTCCTTGAAGGTGTCACAAAGAAGGATATCATAACTTCTACCGAGATCATCGACACGGATTCCGGCAAAACCAATGTGTCGAGTATCGAGATCACCCTGATCTCCCACAAATAATATTTAGCCTGCCGACAAGGTGCGTGTTTTTTCTCCACTCCCAAAACCGTAAACCATTTAACTGGTTCCTTCAAACGTATAATGCCATGAGACGATGTGCTGTCGCACTGCTCTGTCTGGTTCTTGCAGGACTTTTTATGGTGCCTGTGAGTGCAGCAAACGATGAGCGGTACGGGTACATTACCGTAGAATCCGTGCAGGTGCAGCTCCAGAACGATACGGCACTGGTAGATGTGCACTATTCTGTGGACGAAGGCACACGGATTATCTTCTTTTTAATGGGAAAGCAGGACCTGAAGAACAAGCTGCTCAAGATCCTCAATTATGACGATGCACAGGTCCAGCACCTTGATCTCTCCAGCGCGGAGATGATAGTACAGGAAGCTTCGTATTCCTATGGGAGTGGGATTTACTGGTATCCTTCCCACCAGTTCAACGTGGTCGTCCCGAAGCTTACGGTCATATCCCCCCAGGTCGAGAGAACCTATACCAATACCAATGTTTTCCCGGAGGGTGTGGGTTATTTCGAGAACCAGCCCATAACCGGGGTGCCTGCTGCTCCGGCTGTGACTCCCTGAATTGTGGGTCCTAAACACAGCAATGCTGTTTTTTAGCAACCGTTTTCTTAAACAATTCCTGTAGCATCAATGGTAATTGGTGGAACCCGGTTAGTTCTGGGATTGTTTGTATTTCACCATTGCTTATGTACTCTGCAATCGTTGTATCATGGAAGAAACCGTTCTTAACAGGGCAATATTTTCAAAAAATTCTGGACATTTCAGGCAGAGTAAGCCGATATGATTCTTGAGCCGGTAAAATGTCCTGACCTGGTCTCCCAAATGTACGCTTACGATAAAAGAAGAAGGTCTCCGCCAGCGTTTTTTTAGATTGTTTCGATAATGGCTTCTTTCTCCTGTGCGGCCTGTCGTTTGACAAGGAAGTACTGGAGAATAACACCTGCGATCGCACAGGCAAGACCGGCCAGCGTCGAATACATGATGTACGCTACCCCAACGGCAGGTTTGACGGGGAAGTCCGGGACTCCGTTCATCGCAAGGATAAATGTGCTTGCCCCATACAGGATAAACCCGATCGCCATCACAAAGAACGGGAAGACGATCACCTTTGTAAGGTTTTCCCGCTCGTTGAAATAGACATCGATAATAACACCAACGGATGTCACCAGTCCTGCAACGATCAGCCAGGGAATGGCCCCATACAGGAAACTCATCACGTACTGGAGAACACCCATGCTGTCGTCCGATGCATAATATTTGAGGACCGCGATGAAACCGCTGGAAAATCCGATGACCACAAGGACAATCGTTGTCGAATAGGTCACAAAGGAGAACTTTCCCCGCGACATCGATGCGCGGAGTGCATTTACGATGCCGTGGATGAACTCATCCAGCCCGAACCCTTTATAGAGCAGGTACATCCCGATCACACCGATGACGATGATGGTCGCCGTCCCCGGGTAGCCGAGGATGAAGGCGCTTGCATAGAGCAGCATTGCAAGGCCTAGCGGGACAAAGACAACCCGTGAGATCTTGGGATCGTCAAGGAGCTTTTTGAGGATGTAATACGTGCCTTCAAGGTTTGGCATCTGGTTGACGATCACGCGCCGGATGCTTGCTACCGGCAGCCTCGACTGGATGATCGGGACTACGTATTCGTCTTCCGCCCCGTCGGAAACAAGGATGCAGCTCGTAGGTTTTGTTTCTTTGATGACATCATCGAGCGTTGCTGCGATCTTCCGGTCGCCTTCGATCATATGGAGGTGGTTGCCCGCGATCACGGCAACAACTGCCTCCTCGCCTTTTGCAATAAGCTCGTCGTAAATCTTTACCGCGGAAAAGATCGCGTTGACATCGGAATCTTCGGGATCGGCAAGGGCAAGTGTATCTGCTGCTTCCAGGCACGCCTTCCTTCCGACGACCGGGCTTTCGATCTTAGCCTTCCACCCTATGTCGTCGTCCCGGTCAACACTCAGGACGAGTGTCCGTCCATCTGTCATTGGTACAATAAAATCGCCGTAAATCTATTAAATAATAACCCGGGGTGCAGAAATCATCCGGTTGTTTTTGTGGATAATGCCTGCCGGTCCAGATAAGACGATAAAAAAAGTTGTAAAAAAAATCAGATGAGTTTTGAACGCTGGAGCAGCAGGATATCGTCGGTAGTAAGTTTCTCGCCGGCGCGGAAGTTCTTGAAGAGGTGTTCGGCTTCCTGCCGGACTGCCTTCTGCTCTTTTGAGACCTTGACCTTCTTGGTCTTCTTGCGCAGGCCGGAGATTACCTTGTCATAGTCGCGCAGTTCCTTCTGGCATGCGATGAATGCCTTGTGCTCGGCATCGGCAGATTCCTGTGCCTCGACAAAGCTCTTGTGGGCTGCATCTGCTGCCTCGCGCGACTTGTCGGCCTTGCGGTAGGACTCAACCATCAGGTCGTGGTGTTTCTGGGCGAGTTCGGCAAGCTCGGTCACTTTTGCATGGAGATCGGAGGCCTGTTTGCGAAAGTCCCGGGCGGAGGTGATCTTAGTGCGCATCTCCTTGTTCTGCTCGAGTTCTGCCTCCTGCTCCTTGACCTGGCCCTTCATCTGCTTGATCTTTTCGATCAGCTCGCGTTCCTTATCGGTGGTGAAGACCTCGGTCTGCTGGCGGTACTCCATGTACTCGATCTGTTTCTGGAGTTCCTTGATCCCGCGGTTTTTGAGGTTGCCGTGCTCTTTTTTAAAGGCCTCGATGTCTTCAAACAGGACGTTCGCCTTGTTGTTGAAATCGTTGCGCTCCGCCTTGAGAGCGATGACTTCCTGGTTGTATTTATCCCGCAGGTCCTTGTTTTTCTGTGCTTCTTCCACGAATTCCCGGGTCTGGTTATTGAGTGCGTTGCGCTCCCGCGCGGACTTGCTGGCCGTTGCGTTGAGCTCGTTTCTCTTATTCTTATGCTGTTCAGACTCGGTGAGAACTTTCTTTCTCTTTTCCATGAGGTCATTCAACATGCGTTACCACTCCTCCATCGTATTTCCTGTAAGGGATCTGCATGTGCCGTTTGTGCCAGAAGCAGTTACGGACAAGAGCATATGCACGGTGAGATGCACTACGGACATGTCCAAGCTCTGCATGCAGGATGCAGGATGAAAAACATCAGAAAAGGATCGTTGCGTGGAAAGATTGCAAGACTTCGCATCGAAGTCCTTGTTCGACACACGGTTCATGATGTTCAACTCCCTATACCAGAACTCTGCCATCGCGCCTGGCATCGTTCCCCATTCTCCCTTCAGGCGATCGGTCGAATGTACTATATGTTAAAGGAGGGGAGTACTATTAAGCATTTCGCCGGTACGTCGGCAATAAATTCACAAAAGGCCGGGATGGAATAACAGAATGGAAAAAATGTTTTCCGGGGTCCGGCAGGATACTACCGTTTTTTTCCGGAAATGGTATGGACTGGATCTTTATTTTAGTGTTTAACCGACCCATTCAAGGACGCCGCCGCCGCTGGTCTGGTCCCGGGGAGCAACCTTGCGTGCCACGGGCATCTCGACCTGCTTGGGGCTGGATCTCTTGGCGTCGATCTCCTGGACCATGGTCTTGTAGGACTGACGGGTCCCGAGGATCTGCGCGCTCTTAACACCGGTCATGATTGCGAGGACACGGATCTTGCCTTCCATGTCGGGCCGGACGCGGGCGCCCCAGATAACATCTGCGTGGGGGTCGAGCTCATAGGTGAGCGAGGTTGCGACCTCTTCTGCATCCTGTAGGGTGAGGTCGGTACCACCGGTAATGTGGATTAAGGACCCGGTTGCGCCGCGATAGTCGATATCGAGCATCGGGTTGCTCAGGCATTCGCGGACAACGCTCTCTGCCTTGTTCTGCTGCTTGCTTTCCCCGACAAGCATCGAAGCGACACCGCCCTTGGACATGATGGCCCGGACATCGGCATAGTCGATGTTGATAAGCGACGGCTCGGTGATGGTCTCGGAAATACCCTTGACTGTCTCACCAATAAGCTGGTCCATGACAGAGAATGCCTGGCCCAGCGGGAGGTTCGGGACGAAGTTCTTGAGCCGGTTGTTATCGAGAACGATAACCGAGTCTGCGGATGCCGCAAGTGCCTCAAGACCCTCTTCTGCGCGGATCAGGCGGGCCTTTTCGACCTGGAACGGATAGCTGACCATCCCGACGACAATGGCGCCCTGTTCCTTTGCGACTTGGGCGACGACTGGTGCGGAACCGGTACCGGTACCTCCTCCCATACCTGCCGTGATGAAGACAAGGTCTGCGGATTCGAGCAGTGCCTCAAGCGTCGGGCGTGCCATCTCGGCAGCGCGCTTACCTACATCGGGGTAACCGCCGGCACCAAGACCGCGGGTTAAGGATTTCCCGATGAGGACACGCTTGTCGGCCTGGATCATGTCCAGGTGCTGCTTGTCCGTGTTGATCGCAATGGTCTCTGCGCCGGATACACCCATGTGGTGGATACGGTTGACCGTGTTGTTACCTCCGCCACCGCAGCCGATAATTACAATCCGGGGGTTCCCCAGAAAATCGTCTTCAGGTGCATCGGATCCGGACTTTTTCACTTCCATTTCAAGTTCGGAATTTTTAAGTGCATCGTTGATAATGCTCTGCATTTCTACCCTCTCATACCTTGAATGAAACCTGGTCATTTTCTTTTAAGACACGACCCGCTCGTTTTTCAACGAGGTCACGGACCGCTGCCCGGACAGCCTCAGAAACGTTGGGATACTCGCCTGCGTCCACCATCTGCTGGAGAAGGCTGATCTGCTGTTCGGGGAGCCGGAGCGTGATTCGTTGCATCATTGTATCTCCATTTCTGACATATGTCAGCTTTTTGTCATACATATGTCAGACAAGGGGAACTCTTGTGTCTGACTTAACCAGATAAACCAAAATGAAGCACTATTGTATATAAATTTTCTGATTTGATTTTCAGGGCCTCTCCAAACGCATTTAACACTGCCCGGCAAAGTATTTTGAAAAAATACGGACGTTTCGATGGTTGTTGATGAGCCCCGGCCCGTTGTGCATGGCGGGACCGGCAAGAAAAAACGGGAAAAAACCGGAAAAAACCTGCTGGATTTCAGCGCGAGCCTCAATCCCCTCCCGCCCCGGGTCGAATGGGCCTGCCCTGAGGAGAACCTTGCCTTCTATCCGGATAACGAATATACCCTGCTCAAGGAGTGCATTGCCAAGGCATTTCACCGGGACACCGAGGAAATCTGCGTAGGGAACGGATCTATCGAACTAATCCGCCTCTTCTGTTCTGTCGCGCTCTCCAAAGGATCGAAATACCATATCGAAAACCCGACTTTCGGGGAATATGCGCTCTCTGCCCGACTTGCCGGTTCGGCAGCCACACATTCTGTATCAGGTGCCGCGGTCTCGTTCATCTGCAATCCCAACAACCCGACAGGCACCCTTCGCACCCGTGCTGATATGATCACCTGCCTCGAGGATGTCTCTGCATCGGGAAATCTCCTCTTTGTAGATGAGGCATTTATCGATCTGGCCAATCCGGCCGCAAGCCTCTCTGCGGATCGTGATCCCTCCCTCTTTGTCCTTGGATCCCTCACGAAGAGTTTTGCCGTGCCCGGTCTCCGGTTCGGATACGGTTTCGGGGATCCGGATCTCATTGCCCGGATCGAGACCGCCCGTCCCCCTTGGAGCGTGAACGCTTATGCCGAGGCCTTTGCCCTTGCCGCTTTTCCTCATCTCGGCGAACTGGCAGCCTCCCGTGCGTATATCAAAAAGGAACGGGACTACCTGGAGCAGGAGTTCAAGGAGATCGGCCTGTGGTACCACCCATCAGCAGTAAACTATCTCCTTGCCGACTGCGCCCGCCCGGCCGGGGAGCTTGCCGAACTTCTGGAGGCCCGGTACGGGATCCTTGTCCGGGACTGTACCTCGTTTGGCCTTCCCACAAGCATCCGGGTAGCCGTGCGGACACATGCCGAGAACGAACAGCTCGTGGAGGCCCTCTCTGCATGTATGCCCTGATCATGGCCGGGGGTGCAGGTATCCGTCTCAACCGGGGGGAAAAACCGCTCGTTCTTATCAACCACCGGCCCATGCTTTCCTACATCACGGATGCATTTTCCGCTGCCGGCTGTCAGGTCCTTGTCGCAACCTCACAAAAAACACCTATGACCCGGAACTGGTGCAGGGCGCAGGGCATCGAATCGTACAAGGCCGGCGGGATCGATTATATTCAGGACATGGTGGAGACCGTGGAGGCACTTGGCGAGGAAAGTCCTCTGTTTGTATGCGTTTCCGATATTCCCTGCATTGATCCGGAGGTCATCGCAACCGTTAAGGCAGCCCATGCTGCATCCGGCCGCGAGGCATGCTCGGTCTGGATCCCGTCAGAAATTGTCCGGTCCTGCCGTGGCGGCCTGAATTACCGGGAGACAATTGACGCTGTGGAAGCCTGCCCGACCGGTCTCAACATCCTCCTCGGGAGCCGCATAGCAGAACCCCAGGACGAGTTTCGGCTCGTACTTGCCGATCCAAGGCTGGGCATCAACGTCAATACGGAAGCAGACCTTCGTGCCGCGGAGCACTTTCTGGAGTCCCGGCCCCGGATCTCACCATAAAAGTCGCAAATACTCTGTTTTTGCAGGATCCTGCAGATTTTTTCATGGGCAACTGGGCCCAAATCATGCCTTTCTGCCAAAATGACGGCTGCTGCTTTCGAATTTGATAAGAATGCATATTAAGGTTCCAAGACTAATAATAATATATTATGGTGGAGTCGCAGGAGATCGAGCTGCAGGGTCATATCATCGATTCGGGTATTATGACCCAGCTCTTCGACCGGGTCATGGATATGGGCGGGAATTTCGAGATCCTTGTCTTCGATGTAGGCAAGAAGAAGACCGATCCGAGTTACGCCCGCCTGAAGATCGTAGCGCAGGACAAGGAGAAGCTACGTTCTATCCTCTCCGAACTCCACCGCCTCGGCGCCCGGCTCCCCCCGGTAAAATCGGTCCATTACGAGCCTGCGGCAGGAGACAAGAACGCCCCCAAAGACTTCTACACTACCACCAACCACCCAACGCAGGTCAGGCTGGAGGATGAGTGGGTACCGGTGGACGGGATCGAGATGGACTTTTTGATAGTTGTCGACCCCAAAAAGAAGAAGGCCCGGTGTATGCCCCTGGGTAAGATAAAAAAAGGCGACCTCGTGGTTGTTGGTGAGGAAGGGGTCCTGGTAAACTACCCTGCCCGGCCCCGTACGAGCAGCACGTTCGAGTTTATGCACGGGACGGTATCCTCGGAACGCCCCAGCGAAACCCTGATTGCCCAGATTGCAAAGGAGATCATCGAAGTCCATAAATCGGGGGGTAAGATCATCCTCGTGGGCGGCCCTGCAATCATCCATACCGGGGCAGACACGGCAGTTGCCGGTCTCATCAAAAAAGGATACATCAATGTCCTGTTTGCCGGGAACGCCCTTGCCACCCACGATGTGGAGTGCAACCTTTACGGGACATCGCTCGGCATGGACATAAAGACCGGCAAGCCCGTCATGGGCGGCCACCGCCACCATCTCTATGCCATCAGCGAGATCATGCGGGCGGGTTCGTTAAAAAACGCGGTGGATACGGGAGTCCTTAAAGGGGGCATCATGTACGAGTGCATAAAGAACAATGTCCCCTTTGTCCTTGCCGGTTCGATACGGGACGACGGGCCCCTTCCCGATGTGATCCAGGACACGATGGAGGCACAGGACGCGATGCGCCGGCATATCCCCGGCTGCAAAATGGTGCTGATGGTAGCAACCCTCCTGCATTCCATCGCGGTCGGCAACTGCCTGCCTTCGAGTGTAAAGACTGTCTGTGTGGATATCAACCCGGCCTCGGTGACCAAACTCATGGACCGGGGCACAACCCAGGCGATCGGGATTGTCTCCGATGCCGGTACGTTCTTCCCGCTCCTTGCCGAACAGATCGAAAAGCAGAGCGCCGGGAAAAAATAAGATCTTTTGGATCCGGCGGGATCCCCTTTTTTTATGAGGCTTACCGGGTGAGCGGCATGCAGTACGGCCGCTCGTTTTCGAGCACATACTCCCACTCGTTCTTGCAGGGGCAGTCCATATCGAGGAGCGCCCCGATGAGATCCCGGTCGGCGGAGAGCGAGTAGTCCCGAATACCTTTTGTGATCTCGTAATCGCAGGTGCCGCAGTTGTGCGGTCCCCGCATCTGGCCGCCTCCCAGGGGATCGCAGGTCATGTGGAACGGGGCGTCTTTTAAGAGCGTGAGCACGCTCCAGAGGTACGGCGGCCGGTACGCTCCCTGCTTCCAGTAGAGTTCGAGTTCGGTCCGCCTCTGGACGGTACAGGGATTCATCGAGACCATATCCGCAAGTCCGGATATCCCGGTAAACGAGGATTTCATATCGGCGATTGCTTCGGCTTCGGTCAGAAAGAGCGGCTTAAAAAGGAGATATGCCTTCATTCCTGCACCTGCCTGTCGGGCGCGGGCAGCGGCATCCCTAAAGTCCGTAAACGAGAAGCCCTTGTTGATACATTTCTCACGGATCGTGTCGCTCGTTGTTTCGAGACCTGCTGCACAGTAGAGGGGAGTCTTGTACGTCCCGTCATCGAGGGCAGCAACAAAACCCTCCAGGTTCTCTGCGGTGATATATTCCGGCCGGCTCTCCGCGATAACGATCTTTCCGCGGAATGTCCGCGCAACCTCGTCCCGAAATGCAGGGGGAACCTCCGTAGGATCGAAGAAACTGCCCGAGGTGAACAGTTTTACCATCGCGTATTTTGTGAGATCGTATTCGTTTTTCACCCATGCCAGCTGGGCGTGGAGGTGGGCGGCAAGTTCGTCGCAGGACGCAGTTTTGTACCGCTCGTGACGGTAACTGCACATACGGCAGCGCGCCCACGAACACCCCCCGGATTCAAGGATAATCGTGAGGCATTCGACAGGGTTCCCCGCGTACCGCTCTTTTCCACCCCAGCAGGCAAGCGGTTTTCTGGTCGTTTCAGAAATCATTAACAGCCTCATAGTTGATCTTGTACATAGATGAAGAAGATCGTCCTGCTGGCTCTGGGGCTCTGCCTTCTTGTCTCCGGAGTCCCGGCGTACCAGGTCTTTATCTCCGCGCCCGAAACCCTGACAATCGGGATGCCCCTTGTGGTCAATGGCACGACAACGTTTGGGATCGGCACGCCAATCGACGTGGTGCTCTACCAGCAGGTGACGACCAGTACTGAAGTCAAACGCAAGATCGCCTATGTCCAGGCAGACAATACGTTCCGGGTGATCTTCGATACTACCTATCTGCCCAAGGGGACCTACAAGGTTGAGGTTCCTAGTGTCGGAACCGGCGACTCGGTTAATATGCGGCAGGTACGGCTCATCGACAGGTCCGACGAGATCGTCCTGACCTCCCAGACTACCCAGGTACTGTCCCGTAAAATGGTTGTTACCGGGAAGATTGCCGGCGATGCCGGTAGCGGCATCCAGGTTGTAGTTATTGGCCCGGACAATGGTGTGCTCTTCGGCCCTTCGTATGTCAATACGGACAATCTCGGTGGGTTTTCCATCGAGGTACCGGTCAGCCAGACCGGTGATTACGAGGTGACATTTACCGACATCCACGGGTATATCGGTTCGAGGATTATCACCCTCGTCAGCGGGAAGGAGACGATCATCCCGGTAACCTCCGTAACGGGGACTGCGATCATGTCAGCCCGGACAAAGGCCTCCCGGGATAACCCTGCATACTTTATCGTCACACCATTGAACAACGGTACGGTGACGGTAACTACCTCATCCTCGGTGGACTGGGTTGTCGAGTATATGGATGCAAAAGGAGATCTCCACACGGTCAACGATCAGGGGGATGTCAGTGCCGAGGAGATCGGGATTGAGGGTGCGGCAGGGCCCCTCTATTTCAAAGTCTACCCCTATAAATATTCGGTGAGCGCGACGGTTTCCCTCAATGCTGCCAATGCGCAGTCCGTGGCGGTCAGTCCAACCATTCCGGAAATATTCCAGCCTGTACCCGAAGAGTCTGTGACAGGTGCCGAGACGGCAGCACCCCCTGAAGAGACGACCTCCCAAAAATCGCCAACCGGAACACTTTCTGTCATCTTTGCTGCAGGGATTGCTCTTGTGGTATTCTGCCGGCACCGGTCCTGATGGATCCGGGGCAGGATCCGTTTTTTTAAAAACCGACAGGCTGGCCGCACGGTACAGAAGGATTTTTTATGCTTTGCTGCCAAAAGAGTAAAAACACATAGGGCCGGGGTAGTCTAGTCCGGTAAGGCGGTGGCCTTGAAAGCCACTGGT
>JAQWDG010000310.1 GCA_028705545.1 Methanoregula sp.
CGTAAGCATGGCCCAGAGCACTTTCAAGTCTATCTCGGTTTCAGGGTCGTTGGTTTTCGCGTTTGACCATACCAGAAACCGTGTGCCTCTATCGATAGCCGCCTTCCGCTCCTCCGTGATCTGCCAGGACCGCGGTCTGGCGTCCGGCCCGATCAAGCCCTCCGACTGAAGCTGCTCGCGGGCTCTTTCACGATATTCTTCTTTTCGTGGGCCTAGCCGACTCCACAAAACCCCCGCAGCATACGCTATATCAGCAGCAAGATATTCCACCAGGGTATCCTCAAGCTCCCGGATCTTGGCCAGGTAGCCGTTCATCAGCTCGGCATTCTTTTTGGTCAGTGCCTCGGCTTCGTCCAGCGATGACTCAAGCTCCTTGATGTAGGCGGCCTGGTCGTCGATGCACTCCATCCTGGCTCGGATGCAGATCTCGGCCTGCTCCAGATCAGCCCTCAGCCGCTCGATTTCGGCTAGAGCATCACCAGATCGTAGATATACTTCTCTACGATCCTTGTCTTTCAATTCCTCAGAAAGATTTTCATAAGGAGTTGCTATCATTTCAGGCCACGCCGCCTTTCTACCATCGGATAGCCCCGGTTCGCTGTCCAAGATCGATTGAGCCCAATCTGCCCATTGGTCATGCTCTCCAGCAGCTAATAACTCTATCATTTTCATGACATCGGGGCCATAATTGATATCAGTAGTAACCATGCTCCTGAGAACTTCTCTATCAAACCCATCTAGCTCCCCAACTGGAAGGTCCGTTTCATTGATGTAATCAATCGCGCGGGCCAACGCCCCCCGCTGCTCTTCGGTCAGGATCATTGCCGGGCCTCCCACACGAGGCAATTATTTTTATATTGTTCTTTTATTCCGATTCCAACTTCGCAATATTCTATTTCCGCCTCATAGTCAGATGATCCCGGATCGCCGCCGTGATATGGATCATATACGGTTTCGGTGGTCTTGGCCAGAAACATGCATGTCTGGCAGGCTCGATTCTTCGGGTTGTGGAAGCACCGCTCTTCGTGCTCGGCCATCCTCTTCTTGGATGTCAGCACATTGCGCCGACACCCCCAAGAACATGCAAATGCCCGCACTTCTTTCATGGCCGGGCCTCCACCAGAAACAGCATCGTCCTACAAGCGGGATATTTACTATCCTCCGCCAGCAGTTCGATTGACTCCAACTCTCTTTCCCACAGGAAACAGAGGTTATTGCTATCCAGAAAATCCCTAATCGCTTGATATGCGTCGTTGGGTGATTCCGCCACCACTAATGATGTTTTGTAGTTCGTAGATCCGGGGTTTATCCCACCCCGCAAAGTCACTTTGAATAATTTGAATGTCATCTCTTACCCTCCTCTATCGCTATGAGCTGGTCCCTGAGCGAGATCGCCCGCTCCAGCTCTGCTATCTTGATATCTCGCTGCCGAATCTCATCTAGCAGTCTATCCCGGTCGCCCAGCACGGCCTGATAGAGATCGGTCATTCCAGCCTCCTGCACCTGAACAGCCCTATATCGTACGAGCCGTCGTCTCTCCAGTAGGGCTCCAGATGAGCGCTGAAACGGATCTGCTCGCCCGGTCGTGGGATCGATCCTCTCCAGTGACCAGGCCGAACCCAAGCATGCTCTTCGGCCATCTCGGTTGGCGTCTGAATCTGGTTGAGCGCCAGGAAGCCTCTGCGATCCTGGAAGTCGCAGCGAGCGGAGAAGACAGCGTTGGTGATGCCCGCTCGGAGCATGGCGGCGAAAGCCGATTTCATTGGGCCGCCTCCGTTCTGGTGGAGTCCAGGAGACATTGGCCCACAAATTGTGCACACTGCGGGACTATGGCATTTCCGAGTGCTCTAAGTCGGTCCACCCTAGAGGGAATCCCATTAGCCACTCTACCCACGTCGGGTTCAATTGTCCACTGCCCCCTTCCAATTTGTTCACCTTGTCCGGTAAATAAAAATCGCATTCCGCCCTCTTGCTCTTTGTGTTCGCTGGCAGCCCGCCTTTCCAATCGTTCGCCCTGGGTGTTGGGAAACTCTGCACCACAGTTCTCAGGTTCTTGCCGCCCTCCCTGCCTGAACACCCCGGCCCGCCCATGCCGTCCGATTTGGTTGGGGTCGGCCACATGCCGCACTCGGCAGCCAACACCTGATCCGCTAACCCTACCTGCGGGTCTTTCGGGGTTCTCCCTGTCAATTTCACCACCGTGGATTTGGCGTCTATCACTTTGCTGTTCGGCGTGCGCCACAACGAAGACCCTTTTTCTGAGGTGTGGGGCTCCAACGCTGGCAGCCGATACAATATTCCATTCTGCATTGTACCCGCTTTCGGAAAGGTCTCGCAGTATTCCAGCAAAGAGCCTTCCAGAGTCAGCAGATAGCAGCCCCGGTACATTTTCGATAAGCACCCATTCGGGCCGAACGCAGCGAACGACTCTGCAGAACTCCGGCCATAGCCAGCGCGTGTCTTCTTTGCCTTTCCTTTTTCCTGCGCAGCTAACTGGCTGGCAGGGGAATCCCCCACAGATGACATC
>JAQWDG010000311.1 GCA_028705545.1 Methanoregula sp.
AATATCAACGCACTTACCCTTGACAACAGTTCATCGGGAATGGTTGGCGGCAACAGTCCTGTACAGGTTAAAACGACCCTCGACAGCATCACACCACTTCCCTTTGCGACGGTTGCACAGGGAACCGGAAACACGAAGTGGATCCGGATAACCGTTAGTACTAGCGACGACAAGGCCCGGGAAATGTGGACAAACTATTTTACATATACTGCAAAAGCCGCCGGAATTTTTCCCTATTCCAATGTCAGCAGCACCGCCACAGAAAGTTACATCGAGATTGATGGCCCCGATGCGAATCGGAATGGTGCCTATGACATCAACGTCATTGCATCGAATGCAACCTACGTGCCTTCCGTTCATGGGGTTGGCGGGATACTACAGTGACAAGGAAAAGCCTGGATGATCAGGGAGTATCCGGCACACTTGGTTCTGTTTTCCTTATAGTGGTCGTTGTTGCCGGCATGGCAGTTCTGATGGTCGCCGTTATCTCCCAGCCCCATCCCCAGAATGTGCCGGCCATGACTGCTGAAGTAATAACAACACCCACCTCTCTTGCTCTTCGGCATGACGGGGGCGACACGCTGAACGTGGGCGACTTTAAAATCCTTGCCGACGGGCTGGATAAGACAAATGCATTTAATGTGCAGTCAGCATGGTCGATAGGGCAGACGCTTACCTATGCCGGGTATGACCCCCAGCATCCCCCACGCACCATCGAGATCGTTTACACCGGCGGAGGAGCCAGCCAGGTAATCGAACAACTCTGGGTTCCTACCCCTGCCGTGACACCGACGACTAATACCTCCCCCTGATATTTATTAATCGGAAAAATTCGCCCCCCGGGTTTCCTGCAACAGACAATTTGCCGGGATGCTCACTTCAGCAGCGTCACGTTCGAATCCCGGGTTATAAAAAGGTTGAATGCATCGTGTTCGGGGTTATATCTCACCAGGATATTCTGGAATACCAGCAGATCCCCATACCCTGCCGATAAAACCGCCTCGTTTGCCGGTCCGGCATGGAACCGGGGGAGCACCGCAAAGACCGGCTTCTCCGCAGACCCGTCGCAGATCCTGAATACATGGGTCTTGTCGTCCCCCAAATCACCGGACATTTTCGCGGCGATCACCGTGATCTTCTTCCCGGTATTCAGGTGAACTTTCGACAGCCGGATCGCTCTCATATCCCGGGAGATCTGACATGACTGCCGGGCCTTCCCGTCCTTTCGCAGCATCACGTAACTGTACTTGATATCCGTGTTCACGTACCGGAACGACTCGTTGCAGGTGGCAAGCGTCTCCATGACCCGGGTCGGACGGATAGGGGGAGCAGAGGTAAAACTCCAGCACCGGTCCGGTGTGCAGTTGGTGCCCCAGACAAACGTGCAGGGCGCATAAATAGAGAGTCCCCGTTTCTTAAGGGCAAGGGAAAGTACCCGCAGGCCGGTCGAGGTAACCTCCTCGGCAGGTTCGACAATAAGGATCGTGCCGTTTGGGGCGAGACGCCGGGCATATCCCATGACAATCTCCGCCCGTTTTTCGACCGGGAGCCCGGCAAGCTCGTTGAGTACGTTAGAAAAAACAATCAGATCGGCCCGGTGGGGTAGCAGGGGGTTTTCCGTATCGGCGATATCCGCTTCAAGGGGCGGGTGCAGGATTACCCGGGAACCCGAAACTGCGGAATGTTGTGCAAGGTACCCGAAAGCCTCGATATGTTCCTTTGAGCGTTCGACCGACCAGACCTCGGCTTTTGCGGAATCGAGGTTCTGCCAGAAATCCGCAATAGCAAGCGGGACAACCCCCGGCCCGGAACCGAGGTCGAGAACGGTCATCTCCCGTTTCAGGAGACCGTCACGGGCAAGCTCTGCAAGCAGGTGCCGGGTCTGCATGAAGTAAACCGGGAAATGGTAGGCAAGGTACCCGAGCACGGAATACCCCTTCGTATACCGGAGGCTCCGCTTCCCGGTCGGTTTCCAGTAATCGTCTTTCTGGGCAACGATTGCCTGCCGCAGGCGTCCGAGCACGACCGGGTCGTCCCGGTCCTTCCCGGTCTTTTTTGCGATATACCCGGCAATTGCTTCCTCAAGGTCTGGAGGGAGGCTGCGATCTTCAAGGTAACTACCAATCCGTTCTTCTTCGGAGGCATTCAGGGGATATGCCGGGGCCGGCACGCTGCGCCGGACCTGGTAATCCCCCCCGGTCTTTGTCACTTCAAGCCCGAGTGCGTCGAGGTGGGGGAGGAGCGCAGCGTACATCTGATCGGCTGTCGCAGGTTTGTCCAGGTAGGCGGAGATCTCGGACAACTGGAACGCCGGCCGTGCGGAGGCAACGTACTTTACCGTGGAGACCAGCTGCTTTTCGTCCATATCGTGCCGGAATCTTTGTACCGGGCGTTCATACATCTTTGGATGGACCGGGGCATTTCCCGGAGACATCCTGCTCATCCGGATTCAGGTTGTTTTCGCTGGCGGCCGGACCGTCCGGTTCATGAACCGGGAGGACAACATACGTGG
>JAQWDG010000312.1 GCA_028705545.1 Methanoregula sp.
CCCCACCCCCCTTCTCCGTGGCCGGAGGGGTAGTCCCCCCTCCCCGTTTCGTCTGATGCTCCATGCGAAATACACCTTTTGGAACTGGAAGCATGGGGGGGTAGTCCCCTGTTTTACGCGGAACAGGGGGGGTGGGGGTCTGTTTGCAAAAAAATAAAACCGGGGGGAGGGGGGTGGTAATAATTTTGGAGGGCACCCCCCTGCCCGGAGCTTTTGGGGGAGGGGTGGGGGGTTATGGGCCGGGATTTTGTGGGGGTTTGCAGGCAGCGATGCACTCTTTTCAGGATGTACGGGATCACCCGGGTCAGGATTCAGGCGGCGTACGCCGTTTATAAAACCGGTGCCAAAACGATCGGGTACTTGTTGGCTATCAGGGTCTAAGAAAAAAACAATACTTATATAATCGCACTCTAACTTGAGTGATATGCGGAATCATCACCTCATCTGTTTGCTTTTCATGAGCTGTGTAATGATTCTGGTTGCGGGATGTACTGATATCGGCACATCGTCATCTGTTACACCCACGATCTCACCACAGATGAATACCTCTGCAACGATGACGGTAACTCCGGAGCAGACATCGGCAGATGCCGTATCCGGCAGTGCAGTTACACCGGCACCGACCCTTTCCGTGGCCTGCAATGATCTGGTTTCGGCTTCGGGAGCCGATCAGGCATTCCTCGACTATGTAGACGATACCAGACTTGTGACACGCATCAATGATCTTGCTACCGGCAGTTGCAACAAATCCCGGGCAAACCCGCTGTACCAGGCAGCCACGACAAGTACCGTCCCGCAGACAACCGGCCTTGTCATGGGAAGACTGTACCTGATATCTGCAACCACCTACTGTCAGGATCCCGATTCTGCTGCACCAGACAATACCCTGACGGATTTGGCAAAATTTACGAATGGACGTGCCCAGTATCGGGACTTCCTGTATGCCTGTCATATCGAGATCAGTGCGAACGCATCTGGAGTAGCCGGGGGGGAAAAACTAGACCTGAAAAACCTCTATGGGCCGCAAACATTTTCCGGGACAAGCAATTCGGTCAAAAAATTCAGTGCAACTCAGGGGAATTATAAATTTTCCGTGACCTACTCGGGTTTCGGAAATTATTCTGTATATATCACAAATATTTATGGGAAAACCCTTGCAGAGCCGTTCCATGAGGTTATCGGTCCGTATTCGGGAACTAGTGCCACGGTGACTCTTCCTGCCAACGGTGAATACTATATGGCGATCGAGGCCTCCGCACCATACCTCATGAAGATGGAGCAGGCATAATCTTTTTTTTTAAATATTTGACAGGAAGGTATCTCTTGTTACGGTATCGCGAATAGTATCGTTGTTCTACCCTTCCCTTCGGGAGACCAATAAGTGCCCGTTCTTTTGCAGGTAAAAATGCGAATAAAAAAACACGAAAAAGTGCGAGGGATGGGATTCGAACCCAAGAACTCCTACGAGACTAGGCCCTCAACCTAGCGCCTTTGACCTGGCTTGGCTACCCTCGCCCGATACAATCGTGCGCATCTGCAACGCCGGACATTCCCGTCAGGCCCTGCTTCTGTGCCATAACAAAGAGGTTGTCTATCTAAAAGAATGTTATGGCATGACACGGGATTATCACGTCAGAGATCCCGTACCGCGGGAGGCCCGGGCGCAGATGGCCGCAGCGGTCCCGGTATGTCGGGTGCCCGGGGCAACCCGGGTGTTTGCGGTGTGTCCTATATGGGTTTTTTCCAGGAATTTCACGGGGAAAAAGCCGGTTTTGCCGGGCAGTATTGCCTGACCGTATCCGGTACCCCAATGGCAGGCTACGGGCATACATGTATATTTTCATACGTTTTACCCGGTGCATATATGTGGGCTGATATCATCCGCGAATTTGCCGATTCGCCGTCGCAGGGCAGGGTAGTAAAGTTTCTGCTCGAAAACGGCTTCGGCGTGAACGATGAGGCGCGGATCTGCTGCAACGGTATCGACATCCCTGCGACCGCAGTCGCAAAGGCAATAGGGTCCGACCGCCGCGTCGTTGATGCCACGGCAAAACGCATCCTCGAACGCCCCGCCCTGCGCGACATCTTCCTCAATATGCGGGCGACACCAGACTTAAGCCGCGTTGCCGAACCCCTGGGCCTTGCGGTTATCACGGTCCTCCCCAAGAATGCAAGCGAGAAGGACATCATCGGGGCTGCGGTAAGCGTCCTCTCCCGGCACTCACTTGCGATACGCCAGATCTTTGTCACCGACCCCCAGCTCTCGGAAGACCCGAAACTGGTCATCATCGTGGAAAGCCCGCTTCCCGCAGAAGTGGTCGGCGAGATCCGCGCCCTCCCGCAGGTCCGCCAGGTCATCATCTAAAAAAAAGATAGAAATACTGTTTTTACTGCGCGAGCAGTTCCACTTCGTTTGCGAGCCGGTACATCCGGTGGCGCGCTTTTCTGGGGAGGTGGACCGCCCACGCAATGCTTTCGTCAATCGTCTCCCGGGTCGTCCCGGCAAG
>JAQWDG010000049.1:0-1593 GCA_028705545.1 Methanoregula sp.
CAAAAATACGGATCGGTTGCCATGATCGGCGACGGCATCAACGATGCACCGGCGCTCGCCCAGGCAACGGTCGGGATCGCCATGGGCACAATCGGGACCGATGCCGCGATCGAGGCGGCGGATGTCGCGCTCATGGCCGACGATCTCGCAAAGGTTCCCGAGGCCATCGGGTTTGGGAGAAACGCGGTAAAGATCGGCAACCAGAACATTGTCTTCTCGCTTGCGGTACTGGCGGTCATGATCCCGGCAGCCCTTATCGGCATCCTCGGTGTCACGCTCTGCGTTATCCTCCACGAGGCATCGGAGCTCCTTGCAGTCGGGAACGGCCTGCGGCTGGCAAAGCAGGGATAAACCCGAGAATTTTTATGGTTTTGGGAAGAGGATCTATATCGTTTTCACAATTGTGATGGTTGGGCCCCCATCCATACAACAGTAGTACCAGAAACAGGATGACCATGATTCTTGAAAGTATAACGACCTTCATCAATACCTATTACCTTGACCCGGTACGGCTCGACCAGCCGTACAACATCGTATCGACCCTTACCTATGCGGTCATCCTGATCGCCGCCGTGTACTGTATCTACCGCTGGCTCCGCTGGAGCCGGATCCCGGTGGACGGGAAGTTTGTCCTTTCGACCCTCCCGTTCGTTGTTTTTGGCGCACTGCTCCGGACCGTGTACGATACGCACATGATCACCTCCGATCTCCAGTTCCTGCTCGTGACGCCGCCCATCTATTTTGTCACCTTCTTTGTCACCGCGTCTGCGCTTGTCACGGCCCGGGCACTGGAGGCGAAGGGATGGATACGCAGTTACCTGGACTGGTACCGGAACGCGGGGATCGCATGCGCTGCGGCAGTCGCTCTCGTTCTCGGGTACTGGGCGATGGGCAATAACGGATTCCACCCCGGGGTTATCCTGATCATCGGGGGAATGACCGCCGCTGCAACGGTGGCGGTCTGGGCATTCATGAAATATGTCCTGAAATGGGACTATGTCTCGGAACCGCTCTATGTGCTTTTGATCCTCGGGCAGATGCTGGATGCGAGCGCCACAAGCTACGGGATCGATCTCTCCCCGGTCCAGTATATCGAGGAGCATGTTGTTGGGACTGCTCTGATGGCCTGGACAGGAACGGCGTTTTCCATGTTCCTCCTTAAACTGGCCGTGCTCTTTCCCGCGGTCTACATCCTCCAGCTCTACCGTAAGGAGGCGCAGCCCGATCTCTGGTACCTGATCCTCTTTACCATGATCGTGCTCGGGCTTGCGATCGGGCTCCGGAACGCAATGCAGATGATCCTTCTCGGGTGACCTGAGGGTATGCCGATGTCCCGTACGATAAAACGCAGCACCGGCAAAAGGAACGTGCCCGGTTCCGGCCCGGTGATCCGGTGATCGACCTGTTCATGTACCTGGCATTTGCCGGGTTTGCCCTGTTCCTTCTCCTTGGCCGGCGGGGAAAATATGCCGCTGTTGCGGGGTGGGCATTCCTGGTAACCGGGTTTTTGACCGGGATACCGGAGTACCTTGAAGAGGAAAATATCCTGTACCCGGCCCTTGCGGTTCTTGCGGTCCCGTTCCTTGCGATCAC
>JAQWDG010000049.1:1693-10345 GCA_028705545.1 Methanoregula sp.
CCTTGCGGTTCTTGCGGTCCCGTTCCTTGCGATCACCGCCCGGGCCCTTACCCGGGACAACCGGACGGCGTTCCAGCTTTCGCGGGCCGCTGCGGTTGCGTTCCTGATCTTCATGCCGTTTACGCTTGTCCCGTTCCTGCGGGATGCTCTTATTGCTGCCGTTGTCGGTAATGCGCTCTGGCTGCTCAACGCCCTGGATCATCCGGCCGGGCTCCGCACCTGGAATATCATTGTCACAAACGGGTACGCAACGGAGATCATTCTCGCATGCACGGGTATCACCGCGATGGCGATTCTGCTTGGCGCGGCGGCAGGCTCTGCAAAAATTACCCGGAAGCAGGCACTGCTTTCCGTCCTTGTGATCGTGCCGGTCATTTACGTCCTCAACATCCTTCGCATCGTCTTTGTCAGCATCGCGTGGTCGGAGCAGTGGTTTGCGTTCCTCCCGGATCCGGTCGGCACGACAGCATTCGGGCCCGGCTATGCGAGTTTTTTCTGGGCACATAACGTGCTCATGGAAATTCTCGCGGTTGGCGTCCTTGCCGGGCTCGCCTTCGCATTATTCAGGATAATCCCCGGCCTTGGGGATTTCGCACGCGACCTCGTCTCCCTCTATGTGCGCGAAGCCGGGGCGTTTGCCGACTGGCTTAAGTCCGCCTGCCGGCCCGGGAGGACCGCGTAATATGCCCGAAAGGATCTGCGGGAGAAGAACCTCCGGGAATGCCGCCGCGACGGTTATCGCAGTCATCGTGTCCCTGCTGTGTATGTCCGCCATCGTGCCGGCGTCTGCGGCAGGGACCGGGGGCACGGGATCCGGTGTCTGTACAGCTGCCGGGCCCGTATGCACTGCATTTCCGGGGAGTTCGTCCCCGGCAGTATTCGGGGCGCCAGACGGCACCCCCTGCCTGTACTATTTCTATGGCGACGGCTGTCCCCACTGCGCCCGGATCAAACCGTTCATTGAAGAGATGGCAGAAAAATATCCCCGGCTCCAGGTCAGGACTTTTGAAGTCTATTTCAACAGCAGCAACCAGGAGATGTACCGGGATTTCCTCTCCCGCTACGAGGTAAAGACGGAGGGCGTTCCCGCGGTATTTATCGGCACAAAGGCTTTTGTCGGCGAGGATACGATCCGGGAGAACCTGGAAAACGAGATCGTATCAGAGTATTCCACAGAACCGGTCTGCCCCGCGAACTACTCGGCCCGCGTGGGCACCCCACAGGATCTTTCCCCGGCAAAGACCACCAGTCTCACCGTGTCCGCGGTTATTGCCGCCGCGCTCGTGGACAGCATCAATCCCTGTGCCTTTGCAGTCCTGATCTTTTTGCTGACCTACCTGCTCACCCTCAGGGACCGGCGGCGTGTCCTTTTGTCGGGCCTGATCTACATCGGCGCAGTTTTCCTGGCATATTTTGTCTCCGGGCTCGGGCTCTTTGCCGTGATCCAGCAGACCGGGATTGCCGGTACCGTGGCTGCCGTTGCAGCCGTGATAGCGATCGCTGCCGGGATCGTCAACGTAATCGATGCCCTGCGAAAAACGCCCGTCCCGCTCCTCTCGATCCCTGCATCCCAGAAAGACCGGATACGCGGATACGTAACCCGGGCAACGCTTCCTGCCGCGTTCATCCTCGGGATCCTTGTCAGCATCGTCGAGCTTCCCTGTACCGGCGGGGTTTACCTTGCGATCCTCGGCCTTTTGGGCAGCTCCATGACGCTTGCTGCCGGGCTGCCGTACCTGCTGCTCTACAACCTGATCTTTGTCGCACCGCTCGTGGTGATCCTCATCGTGGTGTACGGAGGCGCTTCCGCTGAAACCCTCAGTAATTTCCAGGGTGGCGGGAAGCGGTGGATGCGGGGGGCGATCGGAGTATTCCTGATTGTCCTTGGCGCCCTGATGCTCTCGGGGGTCCTGTGATGGACTCTTGCAGGGAATCGTCCGGACACGGGTGCGCCGGGGGGCGGGACATGTCCTCGCCCGGTTCTACAAGAGGACAGAACCTGCAGAATGCAAATGTACACGGGAGGACGCAGTTCATGAACAAGTGGGGACTTACGATCAGGGCGGCGGGAATTACTCTTGCCCTGCTCGCAGTAAAGGTAGTTGTTGAGTACCTGAATATCGACACGTTATCCGTATCGACACTGGTCACGGCATTTATCGGGGGGGCGATCTTTACGATTGCAATCATATTTGCCGGGGTTCTTGCCGATTACAAGGAAAGCGAGAAAATCCCGGCTGAGATCGCCACCGCCCTGCGCACCATGTACAGCGATCTTGCCCTCGTCCGGGTTGCGGACAACGGGATTGTCCCCCGTATGCGGAGAAATGTCTGCAATCTTCTCATTACCATCAATACGAATTTCCGGAATAATACCTGGGACCTGCAGCTGGTGGACCGGGCGATCGGATGCCTTGCGGAGGATATCTCCCGGCTTGTCGATGGAAATGTCCCGCCCCAGTACACGGTAAAACTGAAAAACGAACTCGGTACGATCGACAAACTGTCCCACCGGATAAAAACAATCGAAGCAACCTCGTTTATCCCTGCTGCGTACGCAATCTCCGAACTGGCTACGGCAGGCGTTGTCCTCCTCCTGCTTCTGGTCAGGTTGGAGCCCCTGTTCGAAGGGATCGTCATCTTTTCCGTCATCAGTATGCTGATGATCTCGCTGCTGCTCCTGATCCGGGACATGGACAACCCCTTTGAGACGGGAAAAAACTCGTGCGCAGACGTCGATCTCTTCCTGCTCTGGGATCTTGAAGAGGCACTGGTAAAAAAAGAGGAGGAGTGCAGGCCGGCATTTTCCTGAGGAATGTCCGGGCTCTCCGCATTGTGCCGGGACGTTGCCGACGCAGGCATACCCGGTTTTTTTTAACCTGCCGGGGATCAGGGGGTAAGATTTACGGGGATCGATAAAGAACAAGAATCACGGTACTGGGAGATCGATATCGCCCGTGGAACTGCCATTATCATGATGGTACTTTTCCATGTGGTCTTCGATCTCGGGTACTTTGGGATCGCGCCGGTCAGTACCGGCGAGGGGTTCTGGAGATATTTCGGGTATGCGACGGCGGCGCTGTTCCTCTTAATTGTGGGGGTGTCGTTCTCCATCAGTTATGCCCGGGCCGCCCGGCACCTGTCGGGCTGGCAGAGGTACCGCAAATTCCTGTACCGTGGACTGGGGATTTTTGCACTGGGGATGCTGGTCACGCTGGGGACATGGCTGTACCTGGGAGAGGGATATGTCCTGTTTGGCATCCTGCACCTTATCGGGATCTCCGTTATCCTCGCACCGCTTTTTTACCGGTTCGGTGCGTTCAATATCGTCCTTGGGGGCATCTGTATCCTGGCAGGATTTGCCCTGGGAGGCATGGCCGGGCCGTTCTGGCTGCTCCCGCTCGGCCTGCACCCCGCGTCGTTCTGGTCCGTTGATTATACGCCGTTGTTTCCCTGGTTTGGCGTGATCCTTGCGGGAATCGGTGCAGGATCTTTTTTGTACCCCGGTGCAACGCGGATATTTTCTGTCCCAAAAGCGCCTCCTGCCGGGAGTCGGGTTTTCATTTTCTCCGGGATACATTCGCTTCTGATCTATCTCGTGCACCAGCCGGTGATCCTGCTCATCCTGCAGCTCCTCACAGGAAAAGTTCTTGCCGGATAAAATGCCGGTCGGCGATCCCTGGCTGCAAGTAAAAACAGGGTGCGATCATATCCCGGGGGATATCCTATTCCGGGCCCTGTACAGCCTCCGATTACCTCTCCATACCCCCAAAAACGCACTAATTCGTGCAAAACACGCACGAATTCAGGCCAAAACCGGATTTTCACGCCGAAAGAAAACGCAGCTAATAGCACTGTTCCTGTGGCTCTGGTTTGTGAGGAGGTGCTCCCGTATGTGGCGCCGGGAGAATGAAGATACGGGGCCCCGGAGGGCATCCGGGCGATCTCACGACTGAGAATATTACCTGTCGGGGAGACCGGTCAGGTCATGGGGGGGGTAAGGTATTCCGGGCCCATTACAGCCCCCGATTACCCCCTTTATCCATGAAAAACGCATGAATTCATGCAAAACCCGCAGGAATTCGACCCAGAACCGGATTTTTACGTCGGACAAAAACGCAGCTAATAGCACTGTTCCTGTGGCTCTGGTTTGTGAGGAGGTGCTCCCGTATGTGGCCCTGGCAAAATGAAGATATGTGGCTCCAAAGGGTATCCGGGCGATCTCACGACGACAGGGCGGGAGAGCACCATCAGGATCGCCTGCGGGATATACGGGGGAATTGGCCAGAAACTTGAAGCGTTATGACGTGAATTGTTAATGTTATCCATGGATAATCTCCAGAAACTAAGCATACCGGAGCAAAATGTCGTAAAAGAAAAAACCGCACGGCTCTCGGTTATCTCCAATACCGGTCTCGTTATCCTGAAATTCGTGGTGGGGTTCGCCGTCGGTTCGGTCAGTATCATTTCCGAAGCAATCCATTCCTCTATGGACCTTCTCGCTGCGGGGATTGCTTTTTTCTCGGTTAAAAAATCGTCAGAACCCCCGGATGAAAAACATGAATTCGGGCACGGCAAGTTCGAGGATTTTTCCGGTCTCATCGAAGCCATCCTGATCTTTGCAGCGGCTGCGATCATCATCTATGAGGCCGTATCAAAACTGCTCTCCCACGAACAGGAAACCCTCTCGATGAACCTGCTCGTCATCGGTATTGCCGTGATGGGGATCTCCGCCCTTGCAAACTGGCTGGTATCCCGGCAGCTCATGAAGGTTGCAAAGGAGACCGAGTCAATCGCGCTCGAAAGCGATGCGTGGCACCTCAGGACAGATGTCTATACCTCCCTTGGAGTCCTTGCCGGGCTGGTCCTTATCCGGATTACCGGGATTACCATTCTCGATTCGATCTTTGCAATCGGCGTTGCTCTTGTCATCATCAGGGCAGCGTACGATCTCACCTGCCGTTCGCTCGCCGACCTGATGGACCAGAGTCTCCCGAAAGCAGATGACCTCCGCATCAAAGAGATCATCTGCCAGCATGCAAGCGATTACGCCGGGTTCCACGATCTCAAGACCCGCAGGTCCGGCCCGGAGGTTTTCATCGATTTCCACCTCGTCATGCCAAAGAACATATCCGTCGAACAGGCGCACGACCTCATGGATCACCTTGAATCAGACCTGACCGTGGAGTATCCCCGGGCAACCATCAATATCCACACGGAGCCCTGCAATGAAGGGTGCAACCGGTGCGGGGAGTTCTGTACCTATTATGAAAAACATGGTGCGGATACAGACAAAACCGGATAAAAAGTAAATTGGGGTTTCTGCGGCGGTAAACCCCCCGGCTTACCTTACATTACCGTCAATGGTGATCGTCTTCTCTTCTACCGGGATCTGCTTATTGGCTTTTTCCAGCGCCTTGTCTACCACATACCGGACACCGCTGCAGCAGGGCACCTCCATGTGGGCGACCGTGATGGATTTGATCGTATGGAGCCGGAAGATTTCGCTGAGCTTTTCAATATATCCTTCAATGTCCGGGTCCAGCTTCGGGCAGAAGATGATCACGATCTTTCCTTTCAGAAGTTCTGTGTGAAACCCGGCGTACGCGAACGGCACGCAATCTGCGGCGATCAGCAGGTCCGCGTCCTCAAAATACGGGGCCGCAGAGTTGAGCAGGGCAAGCTGGACCGGCCATTGCCGGAGCTCTGAGTCTGTTGTCCCGCCCACCGGTTGGCGCGGTCCGCCCGTGCGGGAGATGCTCCGGGCAGCCGAGCCAGGGCAGCCCGCGAACGGGTGGGCCCCGTGCGGGCCCGAATGGCAGACAACGCCTTCACCCATGCGGCCTGCCGCCGGCGGATAAGCCCGCGGCGGGGCGGCAGATTTCCGGTTCGGTGCCGCATGATCGGGGATGGGGATCCCATTCTCGATCAGATACTCGATTGCCTGATCATACAAGGGAATCTGCCCGTGACCGGCAAGGTGTTCGAGATGGGCTTTGATCACCGGTGCGCCCTGCCGGACAATCGTCTCCATCACCGCCCGCTCATCGTACGGCGCTGCTTCCCGTTCGATCACGGAGATCGCCCCTTCCGGGCAGGTGCCGATACAGGCGCCAAGGCCGTCGCAGAAGAGGTCGGAGACCAGCCGGGCTTTCCCTTCAATGAGCTGGAGGGCGCCCTCGGGGCAGTCCGGGATGCACTGGCCGCATCCCGTGCATTTCGTTTCATCAATCTGGATGATCTTGCGTTTCATCTTGCATACACTCCCGTTTTTTCAGGATACATTGTCAGCCTGTCTGCCGTCATTATAATCCTGTATGCCCTCCGGTCTGAATGCTTTGAACTCCCGCAGGAGGGCTTCCCGGTATGCCGGCAGTTTTTTTGTCGGTATGTAGTTGAACTGCCGCACCCGTTGTATGAGTTCGTCAGTGAGGAGTTCATCATTTGCAAAATTCCTGCGGTACACATCGAACAGGATCCAGTCGAGCCGGTCTATTCCGGTCTCTTTTTCGTTAATCCGGATCTTCTTTATCTTGATCTGGTCCGGCGGGATGCCGCCGCAGATGGAGCAGTAATATCCCTCGTTTGCCTCTTCCCCCATACCGATCAGCCCCGTATCATGGTAAGACTCATCTTGAACCGGGTGACTGCAGAGAGTGCATGGGGAATATCTGCCGGAAAAATAATGGTGTCCCCCTCTTTCATGGTCCAGGTCTTTCCGGCAACCCAGACCTCGCATTCACCTTCGAGGATGGTAACGGTGGCATCGAACGGTGCCGTGTGCTCCGAAAGGCCCTCGTTTTCATCGAAGGAGAAGAGGGTGATGCTGCCTGCCGTCCGGTTTACGATCATCCGGCTGGTGACGGCGCCCTCCTGGTAGTCAACGAGGTCTTTTAAGGAGAGGACTTTCCCCCTGAGCTCTTCGCGTTTTTTGTCGGGCTTTTTTCCCGTTTCGATCGTTTCTGCCATGAAGCTCGCCTGTTTTTTTTCTGCCCCCTTTGATCGTTCACTTGCCGGGGGGCGGTAAAAATGTATGGGTATTTTTTATGCCGGCACGAGCCGGGCAAGGTCTGCCTCGACCGTGCTGTTCTTTGCAATCCCGAAGTTGTCCACGAGCACCTTTAAGACGCCCGGGGAGACAAAGGCCGGGAGTTTTGGCCCGAGCGTGATGTTTTTTACCCCGAGGTTTAAGAGGGCAAGGAGGACGAGCGCGGCCTTCTGTTCGTACCACGCAATGTTGTACGAGACCGGCAGCTCGTTGATCCCCACGTTGAACGCCTTTGCAAGGGCCTGGGCGATCACGACAAGCGAGTAGCAGTCATTGCACTGGCCGGCATCGATCACCCGGGGAATGCCCCCGATCGTACCGAGGTCGAGGCCGTTGTACCGGTACTTGGCGCAGCCCGCGGTCAAAATCACGGTGTTCTTCGGGAGCGCCTCGGCAAACTTCGTGTAATACTCGCGCTCGGCCTGCCTGCCGTCGCAGCCGGCCATGACCACGAACCGTTTGATGTCGCCATTTTTGACCGCCTCAACGACCGTGCCCGCAAGGGCGAGCACCGCGTCGTGGCCGCAGCCCGTGATGAGGTCCCGGCCGGGAAAGGCCGGCTCGTTCGGGGGCTGGCAGGTCTGTGCGTACCGGATGATCGCGGAGAAGTCCTTTGAGCCGTCCGCGGCTGCCGGGATGTGGGTAACGCCCGGGTAGCCGACCGGCCCGGTGGTGAAGATCCTGCCCTTGTAGCTGTCCCTTGGCGGCACAAGGCAGTTGGTGGTGACCAGCACCGGGCCATTGAACTGCTCGAACTCATCTTTCTGGTGCCACCACGAGGAGCCGTAGTTGCCGGCAAGGTTCGCATATTTCTTGAACGCCGGGTAGGCGTTTGCCGGCAGCATCTCGCCGTGCGTGTAGATGTCGACACCGCTGTCCTTTGCCTGGGCAAGCAGCATCTCCAGGTCCTTAAGGTCGTGGCCGGTCACAAGGATGCCCGGGCGTTTGCCGGCACCGGTCTTTACCGGCGTGATCTCCGGGCTGCCGTAGGTTTTCGTGTTTGCCGTGTCAAGAAGGGCGAGCGTTTCCAGGCCGATCCCGCCGCATTCGAGCACGAGCGCGGTCATCCCGTCTGCCGGGAGATCGTGGAGGGTGGAGGCGAGCCCCTTCTGCATGAAGGCGGTAATTTTTTCATCGGTATACCCGAGGACTGCCGCATGGTGGTAGTACGCCGCCACCCCTTTGAGGCCGAAGACGAGCAGGGCCCGCAGGGAATGGACATCGTCGTTTACGTTTGCCTGCTGTGCGATCTCCTCTGCCTTTGCCGCGATCTCTGCATCGTTCTTCGGCGTCCAGGTACAGGCAGCCGGCTCGTTTGCGCCGGAAACCGGCAGGGAATCCCGGATGGCGATTGCCCGGGTAATCAGCGCCCGGAACCGCTGGTCGTCGAAGTTCACGTTCGTGAGCGTGGAGAAGAGCACCTCGGCGATGAACAGGCCGGCCTCCTTGTTCTCCTTTCCTGCCTTTGCGGCCGCGATGTTTCGCTCGGCTATCCCCTTGCAGAGCCAGATGGCAACATCCATCAGGCCCGCAGTTGCGCCTTCTTTTCCGCAGACACCCTTTACCGTACAGCCGGTTCCCCGCGCTGTCTCTTCACACTGGTA
>JAQWDG010000313.1 GCA_028705545.1 Methanoregula sp.
CCAGGAGAGGCCCACGTCCTAAAATTCGTTACTGATGAATGGCAGGCAACATCAGATATTGCAGCTTTTGCATGCCGCGATTCGCGCGGGTCAAAGAAGCGCCTGTGTTCACTGCTAAAAAAGGGCAAGGTTGAACGGGAATGGGACGGTAATCTGGGTGTGCATTACTGGCGCCTGAAACGCGATCTGGGATTTCATAGGGCCTCGGAGGAAATCCAACGCCCGATTTAAATCCCGTCATAACCGCCAGGCTCGCAGAAATCAGGAAGTGGTGCCGGCATCCCCGCCATATTGCAGCACGGAAAGAACAGGTCCGGCTGCACCCACTCTGCTCACGCTGCGGCCGGCCCGCGTCCCTGATCCTGCATGAGTACCCGGACGATTACCGGCACGGTTTTGTGCATTATGTCGAGCTGATCGAGCGCGGGGAGCGACCGACCGGGTGCCCGGCTTGCAATAAGGCAGAGCGTAGCGGCCGTCGGCCCTGCCCGTCCTGCGTGGAGAAGTACCGGCTGGATCCCACGACCCGGATCCATTATATTATGTTTGACCAAGAGCGGTGTGGGTTTTGTGAGCCCGGATACGACCCGGAAGCCGGGAAGTATCGGCACGAGCAGAGCAACCGGACCCGGAACGAGATCAACCGGGGCCGGTATGCCCGGGCACACCCTATGAAGAAAGTGATCATAGATGGCGAGTGGGTCGAAGTACCGCGATAATTCCCCGCCTCCTTTATACGAACACTAGCGTACTATTGCGAACATATTTATACTTTGCAAGCGTATAGTATGGTGTAACAAAATGGAGTGAGTGAAAGATGCAAACTTTGGAAGTCTTTAAAGTCGGGGATTATGATACGACCCTCTACAAAGGGGAGTTTAAAAGCAGGAAGGAAATTAACAAGTTTCTGCATGAGAATTACCCCAGCCATTTTCAGGATTATATCGCCATTAATGGTCAGGTTCTAATGGGGTAAAAATAATGCCGGAACTTACACACTTTTCCCTATTCTCCGGAATAGGGGGAATTGATCTTGCTGCCGAATGGGCCGGATTCCGCACCATAGGACAGGTGGAACTTGCAGACTATCCCTTTCGCGGTACTCAAAAAGCACTGGCCGGATGTACCTAAATGGAGGGATGTTTGTGAGTTCTCAGCTCGATCTCTTGATGAGGCCGGTATCTCCCGGCCAACTCTCATCAGCGGGGGATTCCCCTGCCAGCCATTCAGTGACGCCGGGCTCAAAAGAGGCCGTGACGATGACCGTCACCTCTGGCCGGAACTTATGCGGGTTGTTGCCGATATCCGGCCCGATTGGTTCCTTGGCGAGAATGTGCCGGGAATCGTCAGAATGGAACTCGACAATTGTATTACTGATCTGGAAAATGCAGGATACTCCGTGCAAACGTTCAATATTCCGGCTTGTGCCGTCGGTGCCTTACATCGGAGAGCCCGGATCTTCATTGTGGCCCACACCGATGAACCAGGACTGCCACAAACCGGTCAGGACGCTTTGCCCGTCGGAAATAACCCTCGATCACGGAGTGATGTTGGTTGCTGCGGTGGGCGACAGCCTTCGGGATGCCCCGATGCGATTATGGCCAACGCCACGAGCACACGAAGCGGGGGGATATCAAAGGGACGGAGGGAAAAAGGACGGAACACAACGCCCGACACTCTCGGGGGCGGTGAGGCTATGGCCGACCCCGACAAGCCGCGATCACAAAGATGTAGGCGATCTCGGAAAAGGGGGGGGGAGAATGAAAACCGACCTGCATGGGAAACTTGGGCGGGCCGTAACCCCCTCAAAGGAATCTGGCTCTCTGAACCCCCGGTGGGTCGAGTGGCTCATGGGATTCCCGGACGGGTGGACCGCCTTAGATGCCTCGGAAATGCCGTCGTCCCGCAGCAAGTCTACCCGATCCTCAAAGCGATCGCGGAAATTGAAAAAGGAGGAATTATAAAATGATACCTAAAAAACTTACCGTTTCGCAGGCCGCCGAAATCCTGGGCGTCCATAAACGTACAATCTGGCGTCGGATCGCATCCGGCGATATACCGGCAACCCAGATCCCGGGTCGGTCCGGATGGGAGTACAGAATAAGAGAGGATGATCTGAGAAAGTATCTGGGTGAGGAATAATGAAAAAAGGGATGTGTAAAGGGTGCGATTTCTTCACAAAAACGCCGCAATTGCGCCGGTTTCGTCCGGATGGAGTTACGCCACTTCCGAAACCAAGGAACGATCCACGTGGATTTTGCACAACTTATGATCTCCACATATTCCCCTGTGTTGATGAGATCCTTGTTCGCGGGGATGATCTCTGCGCACGATATAAGCATGGAGGTGTTTCATGACCGTCTCCTGCTACTTTTTGCACGGTTCCGATCACCGCTGTCTTCTCAAGCAACTGGAACCAACATGGAAATGTACAGATCGAAGAGCAAACAATGTATGCGGGCTGGCGGTTGAGGATGAGAAGAGGCCGCCGGTTAAGTGCATGG
>JAQWDG010000050.1 GCA_028705545.1 Methanoregula sp.
AGGCAGAGCTCCTTGCAGCGGAGATCGCTCCCTGCCTTGCCGCAGGCGGGCTGCCCCTTGTCGTGCTCCTGACCCACGCCCACGTAGACCATTTTACCGCACTACAGGAACATCCCCTGTTTCTCGACACCGGGCGCGTGATCATTGCAGTCCACGAGACCGGGGCATGTGCCATCGAGACGCACGATACCGCACTGACGCAGGCAGAAGTCCTTGGCCGGGAATTCATCCCCCTGCCGGTCGGTATCCGCTTCTTTGCAGCCTATGGATATCCCGGGGGGAGATCCCGGCGGGTAATCGAACTTCCGTTCGGGGCCACCGCTACGCTCACCCGGGACAACACCTGCCCGGAACCCGGTGTGACCCGGGATCGGGAGGTGCTCGCATTACCCGGGGGGACTACGGCCGAACTGTACCATACCCCCGGCCACAGCCCGGACAGCACCTGTATCCGGATCGGCAGGGTGCTCTTTATCGGGGACCTCCTCTTTGCCGCGAACCCCGGCGTTGCCGGGCTGCACGGCTGGGACCAGGACGCGCTGATCGGGTCTCTCGAACGGATGCTTGCAGTTTTGAAAAGCGGGGCGGTGGACATTGTCTGCCCGGGCCACGGCAGGATCATTTCCTCCGCACAGGCATGCACGATGCTCAACGGCGTTCTTGCCGACGCACGGGCGCTGACCGGCATTGCCGAACTCAACCGGGAGCGGGCGGAGGAGACTGCGCGGTTCGCCGAGGACTGCATGGAAGAGATTAACGAGCTCTTCACCATCCTTGCCGGCCGGCTCTACTATGTCGCGCACGTCATGGACGAGCTGGGCGAGACGGACATGGCAGCGCATGCCGGTAAACTGATCGATACAAAGGAGCTCGACAGCCTCTTGGACAGTTTCCAGGAGTTTGCCGATGCCCACCATGCACAGGACCATGTCTCGATCCACCTGGCACTCAAGGCCGGGCAGGTGATCGGGAAACTCGAACGGTCGTTTATGAAGGACGAGCTGACAAAGATCGTCGATATCTCCCTGGTGCGCCGGGCAGGACGGCTGCTCTCGTCCTATTCCTCGATGCTGCGGGGATTTACCCCGCCTCAGGAGAGGGAGGCCTGCGAACTCTGCCCGCTCCTCGAATCGGTGATTATCGGCCTGACCGGGCCGTCCTGTTCCGATGACGACATCCTCGCTTCGACCGACGATGCCGAGGCGTTCTGCCGGCTGCTCGTGGCCCGGCTCGGCACCCGCCCGCTCTTCGAGGACGTCAGGGTTTCCTTCGAACGCGGCACGGGCGATCCAAGCGTGCTTGCCGACCGCGACCTCTTCTCCGATCTCCTGATCTATCTCTTCGAAGACCTGGTAGGGACCGGGGCAGAGGAGATCGCGGTCACGGTATCGGGCGGTGAGCCGGGCCGGACCCTGGTAACGATTGCCGGGACCGGGAGAACGATGGACGCAGCAGGTACGGGAACGGTCAGGGGATTTTTTACCCGACTCTGCGAACGCTCGGGCGGCGGCCTGACCGCAAAGGGCGTACCTGGTGGGCGTTCGTATACGCTTGCTCTGGAACCCGCGCTATACTCCGCGTAAACCAAGAGCCGCCCCGCATCCCCTTTTTCCTGTACCAGGGCGGTTGTCAGGCCCGGTCCCCGCCGCACTTTCCGACCGTTGCAAGGTAGATCAAAAACTGAGTTGTCCCGTCAATTCCGAGGAGTTTTGCCATGGAATCGTCATCGAATGCGGCAATGGCGCAGACCCCGCAGCCGACTGCTTCTGCCGCAAGGTACAGGTTCTGGCAGACATGACCGGCGTCGAGGTGCAGGTCGCGGTACCCGCGCTCGCCGTACCGCCAGGTCATCCGGCAGGGGACTGCCGTCCAGAGAAAGACGGCGTTGCACCGCATGACAAAGGACTGGTCAAAGCAGGCGTGGGCGGCTGCTATGTGGAGATCCGGGTCGGCTTTTACACAAGAGAGCCGGTGGGAGAGGGCAAGGTACCGGTAGAGCCCGGGTCCGAGTCCTTCCACGTCGTTAACGAACAGGTACGTTTCGAATGCGTGACGAGCACCGGCCGAGGGGACGGTCCGGAAGGTGGCCTGTGTCCCGTGGACGCTCTTTACTCCTTGCGTGCACCAGAGTAAAAACGAGAGTTCTTCGAGGGAAAGGGCCTCCCGTTCGTACGACCGGACACTGTGGCGGCGCTCGATGGCGGTCCGGAGATCGAGCGGCGGAATGTGGATCTTCTCCGGGGGAACGAGGTCGATGACCGGCAGGGCCGGGTCAACGGGAAGTTCGAGGGGCGGCTGGGGCAGCCCTTTTTCCTGGTCGGACCGGCCGAGATACCGGTACTTTGTCCGTTCCATGAACTCCCGTCCCGCACCATCCGTGACCGGCACGATATCAGCCATACGTGACGATCGGTTCCCGGCACAATAGCCTTATGGATCGTGCCACAGGATTCTTCTGCCGGGATCGGTCTTGTCTGCGGGTTTGTTTTTTTAGAAACCGAAGCCCCCTGCCCGCATGAACAAACGGGTCGGGGCGACCGATCACTGAGATCGATCGACCCGACCAGCTTTTTTGTTGCGTGCAAAGTTGCGGGGAGGGGGTGACCGAAAATCCGCGTGGATCCATGGTCGACCCGACCAATGTCTGCAATCGGTCACCCTGACCTCTGATCGCGTACGGTCAGGGTGACCACCCCTTCTCGTCTGAAGTTCCAGTGGAAATACAGGTCGAGGTACTGGAAAAAGAGCGGTCACCCTGACCGATCACTGAGATCGGTCGACCCGACCGGTTTTTTTGTTGCGTGCAAAGTCGGGGGGAGGGGGCGACCATTTTTTGTGGAGGTCAGGGTGACCGATCATGATGAAGGGTCGGGGCGTGCGGTTTTTTGGAATTGTTCAGCCCCGCGATCCCTTTTGCTTCCCGTACCTGCCCGGCATGTGAACGGGGCGTTTTTTTCAGGAACTGATATCTGCCGGCAGTAAAAAATAGTGTAAACCACCAGTACACCTGAGACCGCCATGTCCGCTCCACCCGCCCCGGAAAACCCGCCCACACCCCTCCTCGTTGAATTCGCCAACGTTACCGTCATCAAGGGAGAGGACCGGGTCCTCGACAATGTTTCCCTTGCCATAAAGGAAGGGGAGAACATCGCGATCCTGGGGCCGAACGGCGCCGGGAAATCGTCGCTCGTAAAAGCCATCACCCGGGAGTACTACCCGGTCGCTTCGGACCATCCGGTGACATTCAAGGTCCACGGGGAGGAGACCTGGGATGTTTTCTCCCTCAAATCGACCATCGGGATCGTCTCAAACGACCTCCAGTACACCTTCACCCGGACGATCACCGGCCGGGAAGTGATCCTCTCCGGGTTCTTTTCGAGCATCGGCCTCTTCAACCATGTCGTGACCCCTGATATGGAGAGGAAAACAGAGGAGATCATGCGGTTCCTCTCCATCGAACGGCTGGCAGATCGCGCGTTAAACGCCATGTCCTCGGGGGAAGCGCGGCGGTTTTTGATCGGGCGGGCGCTCGTTTTCTCTCCCGCCACCCTGATCCTTGACGAACCGACAAACAGTCTTGACCTCGAAGCTCTCCACACATTCCGGGAGATCCTCAGGAAAATTGCGCAGTCCGGCACCTCGATCATCCTCGTCACGCACAACCTCCACGACATCATCCCGGAGATCGCCCGGGTCGTGATGGTCAAAAACGGGCGGATCTGCGGTGACGGGACAAAAGAAGAAATGCTCACCGATGCTGCCATCGGGCGCCTCTTCTCCGTCCCGGTGCACGTTGTCCGCGAGAACGGCTGGTACTATGCCACGGGATATTAGGCCCACCCCTCCCCAACCTAAGCGGAGATTAATACTCCCCAAACGCCAATACCTTCTTTCGCACCAGGCAGGGCTTTTGGCCCTGCCGTAAAGAGACCAGAACCATGCTTTCGCGCGAAGAGATCCGTGAGTTTGCCGGTGGAGAATCAGGACTTTCCACCGATCAGGTACAGGCCAGTCGGGAAAAATACGGCGCCAACGTCATGACGCCCCCGCCCCGGGAACCCGCCTGGAAGCAGTACCTGGAAAATTTCAACGACCCCATCATCAGGATACTTATCTTTGCCGTCGCGATCTCCGCCATCGTCTCGCTGCTCGAAGGAAGCGGGCTTTTAGACACCGTCGGGATCATCGTTGCGATCCTCCTTGCAACCGGCATCTCTTTTTACAATGAATACCGGAGCAGCCGCGAGTTCGATGTCCTCAATGCCCATCGCGACGAGATGGCCATCAAGGTAGTCCGCGACGGGAACCCGGCAGCCGTACCGGCAAAGGACCTCGTTGTCGGCGATCTTGTCCTCCTCGAAGCCGGCGATGCAATACCTGCCGATGGCTGGCTGGTATCCGCAGACGGGCTCTATTGCGATGAATCCGCGTTTACCGGGGAGAGCGAACCGGCTGCAAAAAGTGCAGGGAAAAAAGTCCTCAAGGGCAGTTTTGTCACGGCTGGAAAGGCGCAGATGGTCGCAGGAGCGGTGGGCGACCGGGCCGAGATGGGGCTCATTGCCGCAACGCTCGGGATCGACCATGCGACAAAGACGCCTTTAGAGGAGAAACTCGAACGGCTCGCCACTCTCATCTCAAAGTTCGGGTACGTGATGGCAGTCCTCATCTGCAGCACGCTCGTGATCCGGGGGTTCATCTTCGGAGACCTTACCGGCCTTAACCTTGCAACCGCCCACCACCTGCTCGACTACTTCATGCTCGCGGTCGTGATCGTGGTCGCTGCCGTGCCCGAAGGGCTCCCGATGAGCGTTGCCCTCTCGCTCTCCCTTGCCATGCGCAAGATGACCCGCGCGAACTGCCTTGTCCGGCGCCTGATCGCCTGCGAGACGATCGGGTCGGCGACCACGATCTGCACCGACAAGACCGGGACACTTACGAAGAACCAGATGACCGTTGCCGAGGCCTCGGTCGCATCTCCCTCGTGGACCGGCGCGCTCCCGGCAACCCCGCAGGAGTGGATCGCGTTCAATGCCGCGGCAAACAGCACCGCCCACCTGGAAAAAGCCCGCGATGGGAAGATCATCGTTATCGGCAATTCCACGGAAGGCGCCCTCCTGCGCTGGCTCGCGGATCACGCAATCGGGTACCGGGAGATCAGGAAGCAGTACCCTCCCCTCAGGCAGTACCTGTTCGACGGGAACCGGAAGAGGATGTCAACCGTTGTGGAGATCGGCAAAAGGAAGTTTTTACTTGTCAAGGGTGCGCCCGAGATCCTCGCCGGCCTCTGCACGGCACAGCCCGATTTAGCGGGCGTGGATGCATATGCCGCCCGGGCCATGCGGACCCTTGCGTTTGCCCACCGGGAGATTACCGGGGCTGACGAAAGCGAGACCGGTCTTTCCTGGGACGGATACGTGGGCATCCGCGACCCGCTGCGGGAGAACATCCCCGAGTCGGTAGCACGCAGCCGCGTGGCCGGGATCCGGGTGCGGATGGTTACCGGTGACAAGCCCGAGACCGCCCGCGCGATTGCGCGGGAAGCAGGAATCCTTGCCGGGGGAACGGTCGTGACCGGAAAGGAGTTCCGGACGCTTTCCCCGGAAGATCAGGTGACGGCGGCGCAGGGCCTTGACGTAATGGCCCGTGCAGAACCCCTCGACAAGCTCCTCCTCGTACAGGCCCTCCAGAAGACCGGTGCGGTCGTTGCCGTGACCGGCGACGGCACGAACGATGCACCGGCGCTCAGGAACGCCGATGTCGGCCTTGCCATGGGAATAGCCGGCACCGAGGTTGCGCGGGAGGCAAGCGACATTATCATCCTCGACGATTCGTTTGCCTCGATCACGAGCGCGGTCTGGTGGGGCAGGTCGCTCTACGAGAATATCCAGCGGTTCCTCCTCTTCCAGCTCACCATCAACGTCTGCGCCTGTATCCTCGTCTTCCTCGCGCCGCTTCTTGGCTACCCGGAACCGTTTACCATCATCGAGATCCTCTGGATCAACATCATCATGGACACCCTTGCCGCGTTCGCGCTCTGCTCGGAGGCGCCGCACAAGGGTCTGCTCTCCCGGCAGCCGGTCCCGCGCAATGCCCCGATCATCACCCCGTTCATGTGGCTCTCGATCGCCGTGCTCGGCGTCTTTATCATCCTCGGCGGGCTTCTCCAGCTCGGGACCGGGCTCCTCGGCGGCACAACGGAAGAGGAGATCGGCACCGTCTTCTTTGCCGCATTCATCTTTGCCGCCGTGGCAAACGGGTTCAACTGCCGGGCAATGGACGGGAAGATGCCGGCGTTCTTCAAGGGCAACCCGACCTTTTTTCTGGTGATGGGCGGGATCGTTTTCATCCAGGTCGTCATCATCCAGTTCGGCGGGGCGGTCTTCGGGACGGTACCGCTGGCTCCGGTGACATGGCTTACCATTGCCGCGGCAACGTTTATCCCGGTCCTCCTCATCGGGTTCGTGCTCCGGCTGGCATACCACGGATACCAGCACCGGAAAGGAAGCCCTTCAGAAGTCTAAAAAGAAGCCCTTTTTTTTGTTCGCACGTTCGCGGCGCTTTCCTGCTCACAGCGGTTCCCGAGTACATCAGGGAACAGGGGTCCGATCCGGGGGATTTCTAAAGAAGAGCCCGATGATGATGAGGGGGACAAAGTAGAGGATATCGATGTATCCCCAGCCGACTGCGGCAAGAAGGATCCCGACAGTTGCAACCCCAAGAGGGACGAGGAATTTTTTCGAAAGGAATGCCGCTTCGTCTCCGGAGAGGGCCGGTTCGAGCAGGGCCGGGCGCTTCTGCGCGTACTGCCAGGCAAGGATGAGCAGGCAGGCGAGGATGAAGTAGTTGATCTGGAACAGGACTTCTACTTCGGGGATACTTTCGGTACTGTTGGCAAGGCCCTGCGTGAAGGGGACAAATACGACCACCATCAGGGAGAGCAGGTGGATATAGATGAACCGGGAGTCCACGGAGTTTATCCGGTGGAAAATCTGGAAATAAAAAAGCCAGAACATCCCGAGGATCAAAAACGCCCCGATAAAATCGATCACCGACAGGCTTGTCGTTACAAGGTAATTATCGAGGGATGCGGTGCCTGTGAGCGTCCCGGGGGAGGGCATCTGGATGTTCCTGATCATAAGCGTCATCGTAAACGCGTAGATGCCGTTTGTCAGGCGTTCGAGGTTGACCTTGCTGATCGGTTCCATGATAACGGTCGTTTGGGTTTCGCACAGTATGCCGGTTCTGGTTCACCGGCCTTTTTTGAGCTCGTCTGCATAGAGGTGGAGGAACCACCCGTTGAGGCTGTAGGAGAGGTTGAGGGAATGGTAGAAGTTCGCAAGCAGCCGTTCCCGGACCTTGTCCGACTTTACCTGCCCGATCTTCTCCAGTTCCTCGTAAAGACGGATCAGCGTCTCGCGGGGCAGCGTCCGTATCCGTTTCTCGAAATAGCGGATCTGGAGATCGGTCATGAACTCATCGTAGGACGATGATTTTTTCACATAGTCGGCAAAATGCGGGCCGGTCTTTTGGATAAAATCGCCGCGGAGACCGTCCATCCGTTCGCTGCTGATAAAGAAACTCCTGAGCTTACGGATGAGTTTTCGCCTGAGCGTATATTCCTGCAGCTGGGCACCGATGAACCCGGCATATTCTTCCTGTTCTTCCCGGGACAGCATATCCGGTATTATGAACAGCCACGGGAAAAAGGTTTTTTTTATTTATCCGGCAGGTCCGACGGCTTTAAGGGGTTTTTGTCCGGCCCGGGCGGGTTGCCGTTCTTTTCTTCGAAAAGGTGCCCTACCCCGAGGAGCGTATTGAGCCAGCGGAGTTCGTCAGAAAAGTGGAAGAGGATGCAGACCAGCAGGGTGAACGGGACGGAAAAGAGCATCCCGGCAAGGCCCAAGAGCCAGCCCCAGAAGATCACCGAGAGGATTACGACAAGGGCCGGGATCTCGAACTTCCGTGCCGCAAGCCAGGAAAAGACCGGGTTCTCCACGATCAGGTTGAGGATGCAGACCACGACGACAACCGCGACAACGCCCCACATGCCGAACTGGAGCCAGGCAAAGAAGAGCGCCGGGATTGCGGCGATGAGGAGGCCGATGTACGGGATGTAGCCTAAGAGGAACGTCAGGGTGCCCCAGAGGATTGCGCCGTGGACGCCCATGAGGGCGAGCGATCCCCCGAAGAGCACGCCGTGGACGAGGTTGGTCTCCGTGCGCACGACAATGAAATCGATGATGTACCCGCTCATCCGCGAGAGCTGGCGGAGTTTTTCCGGCTGGTCTTTGAGCAGCGATTCCACCCTCCCGATAAACGCCGGGGCTTCGAGCAGCATGAAAATGGTCGTCACGGCAATAAAGAAGAGGTCCATGAGGGCCGCGCCCACATTGAGCAGGGAGGAAAAGATCTGGGGAATAACCGTCACGAGGCTGGGCATCTGTGAGGTCATCTGGGTAACATCGATCCCGTGGGCGCCAAAGAACGCGGTCAGCCCGGCCAACCGTTCGGTGAGCTCTGCCTGGTACTGCGGCAGGTCGGTAAGGATCATGTCAAAAGACCTGACTACCAGGAAAAGCACGAGCAGGATCACCAGACATGCGACAACCGTCACAATCCCGACTGCCCCGGCATTGGGGATACCCCGCTCGCGCAGCCAGCGGGTCGCCGGATACAACAGGAGCGTGAGGATCAGGGAGACAAGGACGATGTTTACGATCGATGCGCCTGCTTTCATCCCGAAGATGACGATGGTGGCAAGCCCGAGAAGAATCAGTGTTCGCTCCGTGCGGGTCAGGGTCGGGGCAAAGGACATGATCGGGTATCTGTCGCCCGGTCATAGAAAGGTTGCCGTTCCGATTTTAAAAAAGGGAAAAATCCTAGAAGCCAGGCTGTTCGCGGGCCTCCCATTTTGTCATGGCAAGCCGGATAAAGACCGCAGCCGGGATAAGGAGGAGAACAGCCCCGAGCGCGGCAAACGGTTCGGCAAAGGCGATTGCGGAGAAGACAAGAAGCGCCGCCCCGGTCAGGATAAGGTAGGTGACCATGACCCGGACATCGTACACAAGGACGCTCGGGGAGAGGCCGGTCAGCCAGACGGTGATCCCGAGGCTGTAGAACGAGACCGAGAGGCAGAGGACAACGGCAGGGAGGGCATAGAGGGCCTGACCCGAGAGGACGGCAACCGCCGCGACAAAGACCGCAGGGATCAGCTGGAGAACCGCAAAAGTCGTGACCTTGCTTTTTATGAGGGTGCTGACGCTGACCGGCAGGCAGGCATAGGCCCCGAACGTGTCGAACATCGTGATCCAGGTGTACATGGTCGAGGCGATGATGCCGGCAACGAGCGCGAATTCCAGGAGCACCCCGTACGCGGGCAGGTAGCCCGAGAGGAGCGAGAGGAAGAACCAGATGACGACAAGCGGGATCACAAACGAGAACAGGGTCTGGCCCACCATGCCCCCGCTCCGGTACATGTCGATGAGGTCCTTTGCCGCAAGCGGCGGCTGGGGGAAGAACGAGAGTTTTGCCATAAGTGGGGAGAGCATGTCCCGGTGGCGCTTGTCGGATCCGGTTGCTGTCTCGGGTGAAAAGAGCCAGATCGAGACGAGAAAGAGGACGAGGATTACGGCAAGGGAGACGACAAGACCCGTCCACGAGAACGAGAGGAAGAGGTTTTCCGGCGGGAAAAATACCGCCGGGTTCTGGCCGGTAAGAAGGCCGATTGCTGCGGCTGCCGCGGCAAGGAGGCAGAGCACCGCAGCAAGGGCCGGTTTCGAGCGCGTATAGAGCGACGAAAGGAAGAAGACCCCGCAGAGCCCGGATAAAAACGAGAGCGAGAGGGTAAGAGTAAGGAGCAAAGGAAGCGTGAGGGGGATGCCGATAAAGGGCGAGGCAAGCAGGAAACCGAGCGCGAGCGGCAGCACCCAGAGGACGAAGTAGTACAGGGTGTCCTTTACGACAAAGTTCGCAAAGATGAAGCGTTCCGACAGGGGCAGGCTCCGTGCGGCATAGGCAAGGAGGCTTGCCTGCCCGAAACGGCGGTTCATTGCCTCGTTCCCGAGGAGACCGAATGCCCCGACCATAAACCCGAGCATCAGGTAGTTTGCGTGGAGGACAAGCGAAAGTTCGCCGGAGGGGAGGGCTTCGCGCATCAGGGGCAGGAGGAACGAACCCATGAACGCGATCCAGAAGATAAGGATCGGAAAGAGCGCAAACGCGATGCTCCCGAACATTGTCGAGTGGATCCGCCACTCCTCCTTTACCATCGCAATAAAGAGCTCAAACATGGCTGCCCTTCTGTACGAGCGATAGGAAAAATTCG
>JAQWDG010000051.1 GCA_028705545.1 Methanoregula sp.
TGGTACCAGTATCATAAAATATTGCTCCTCTCATATGGTATGCTCTTTTATTCATCTTCAACGATGGATCAGATCGTTGATAGGAATACTATACGGCGTTGGGGTTTATAAGGGTAAGGGCGGGGAACTGGGGGAAGAAACGGTATTTTGATGAGACGGAAACGTTCATCCGTTTTTTTGTATTTTGATTCTAACTGATATCCGGGAAAGCAGGGATGATATCTGGTATGGATGAGGGTTTTTCAATGCCGGTTTTTATAATCTCACCAACACACAACCCTTTTTTCCTTCCCGACCCCCAACAACCCCACACCCACTTCCTGCTCACCCGCCATGTCCTAAAACATGTCATCAGTAGTGCAATTTTATATCGGCAAAATACTGTGATCTCATTTTCCATTCTTTTACAAAATCAATAAGATCCTCAAGAGAAGTAAACACTAAATTAGAGTCCGACCCCCTACATGCCCCTCCAAAATTGGATACAAAATTCCCCCATTTTTACGATGACAAAATCCCATAAAAAGAGACAAAACTGCATGCAGGGGGTCGGATGATAAAATAGCGATCCAACCCTTGTGCGATCATAGCCCGGCGTACGAAAAACCAATCCGGGCCGGAAGGGACCGGGTAATAAATCCCTCCCTCAAATTACACTCAAAAAACCGGGAAACTCACCCGGCATCGATCACGGTATCCACAAAGGTCGTGAGCTGGGTCATCAGCATCGGGTCGAGTCCCTTTTCCACCGCAAGGAAAATGCCCGACACGTCCGTGAGCCGGAGCCTGTTCGTAACAAAGTGGATGAACCGGGAGATGTTGGACGACGAGAGGTAGATGAGCATCGTGCTGATGGAATCGTACAGGATGCAGACCTTTTTTCCCGAAAGCTCCTTTAAAACCTCGGTCACCGCAATACCCATCTCGGTGAGATCGGACGGGTGGTTCACGAACCGGACCACCCCCGGGATATTTTTGGCAGAACCGACCGAGTTTTTGGTCACCGTATCTATAAACGATACTTTCCCGGGATCGATCCCCTGCTCCTGGTAGAGCCTGGTGAGAATACTGTACGGGAAGTTCGTCGTGATAACGACCGTATGAAACCCGTTCTCCGCAATCTGGCGGATCAGGTCGATATTGCACTGCCGTATACTGCCCGGGGTTGCAAGTACCAGAAATATCCGCTTCTGTGCAAGCTCGTCTGCATTCACGATAGCCGTCACACGGGATCACCCGGAAAGGAATTTGCGGTAGGCTTCCGGGATCTCCTGGTGTTTCTCCACGACAGACTTCTGGAACTCCCCAACGTTTGCCTGGATCTGCGCCGCATTGCGCACCTGGGTATCGAGAAGCATCCCGATCTCCTCCGGGACCAGTTTTCCCTCGCGGGTGAGCCGGGCAATATCCTGCAGGTTCTCCCGGATGATCCCGACCGGCTGGGTGATCCGCATCGCCATCTCGGTCATGTACGCGATCAGTTCCTCGGCTTTCATGAGACCGGTAATGTCTTCGAGCGTTTCCACCGCCCCGAGCACTTCCCCGGTCCCGTCCCGGATCAGCGCTGCCGTGAAATGGAGCCACGTGCCTTTTTTGCCGATCTGGGGGAAGAAGTCCGTTGCTTCCCATGCATCCTCGATGAGTGCCGACCTGTTGTACCTCCCTTCGTACAGCTGTGCGATCTCTTCGGTCTTTCCCTCAAGGAGCACGTCGGCAAGAGTGGGGCGCTCCTGTTGGTAAAATGCCTGCCAATGACGGTTGGTCCCGACAATCTCCGCAGCCGAAAGGCCGGAATACCGTTCGAGCGCCTTGTTCCAGAACCTGACGCAGTGGTCCTGGCCGATGACGAACTGCGGGATCGGCGAACAGTCGACAACCGGCTGGAGCCACGAGGCGAACGTCTCGGAGGGCTTTGGTTTTTTTCCTTCATGGGGAATGGTTGCATGGCGGAGCGGCCTTTTTTTGTCCATGCCCGGATCCTGTGGATGGTGCATCGCTGTCACTTCCATAAAAGGCCGGTCCTGGGCTGGAGGGGCAGGGCCCGGCTCCTTTACGATGCATGGATACCGGATCGTGAAATAGGTTGTGCCGGATCAGGAAACCTGTACGGTCAGACTTTGGGAAACCGATTGCGGGGTCGCTTTGTTCACCCGAACCGGTCTCCCCGGGTAACTGAAATTTATTTTTCACTCATCGCCAGTATTATCCATAATCCGATAGAAGGATACTTCATACACCACTAGGGAGGTGAGCGAGACTATGTTTGACTGGACACTGTTCCTTACCATCATTATCGCAATTCTCCAGCTTATTGTCCACTATCTGCCGGCGGCAGTATGAGGACACCCCAACCCGACCCTTTTTTTATTCCGGTATACAAGGCGGGAACGGGTACAAATAAAAGATGCCATAAAAAAGAATGAATGCCCGGCAGGTCCCGGGCAAAATGCGGGGAAACAGCCCCGTTATTTCAGCCCGTTTTTCAGGAACAGGGCAGAATAGTTTTTGTCGGTAGACTTGATGTGGTTCTCCACCCAGTCCCGCAGGAATTTCATCAGATCGAGGGAAATCCCGAGGCGCCCGGCCTCGTACTCTTTCTGGAAATCGGCAACTTTCTTTACAAACGCATCGTGCTGCGCCTTGTGCTGGAGATAGGTCGGGTAATGGAACTGCTGCATGTATTTTTCTTCGGTCTGGAAGTGGTAGACCGTGTAATCTGCCAGTTCTTTTAGGGTCTTTTCCAGTACCTGTTTTCCTTCGCCGGCACGCATTGCATCGTGAAGGGTGTTGATCAGCGCGATGAGTTTCTTGTGCTGGTCGTCGATTAACGTAACCTTCACGCTCAGATCGTCAGACCATGGAAAAAGTGGCATAACCGGGTATTGCCCTCCGGCATTATTAAACACAGTATTGAGGTTTTTTTATAAAAAAGAAAACTCCATTAAGGAGGGCAGTCAAAACACACTATGTTTAATCATAGTATTATCGGGAGACCGACCCCGGTCGCTGCGGGAGAGGGGGCCTGTCCTTGCGTGTTTTTTAAAAACCGGGGCTAGTGGAGTTTTTGGGGGAAACCATGGCAGCGAAGATATGCCCGAAGTGCAGGGCAAGGAACCCGGCAATCTATACGCATTGCATCCGGTGCGGTTCACCTCTGCCGGAGGAGGTACAGACCTATACCGCGATAAAATATGTTGCTGCCGCCACGGTGATCATGCTCGTTATCCTTGCGATTGTGTATGTTGTCGTCCCGACGCTCCACCTGTCCGTTGCGACCGGCCAAAACATGTCCGAAGCGATAAAAACCGGCGCATCTGCCACACCGGTCCCGGTATATGCGGTAAACGAGCCCGCCCGCGTCGGGGATCTCCAGGTAACAGTTACGCAGGTACGGCCGGGGGATAATACCATCAACTCGGGCAGGTTCTGCACCGTCACCGTCAGCGTGCAGAATTTTGCCGCCGGTACCAGTTACCATATACCGGCCGGGGACTTTGTCATGGCCGATGCAGACGGCACATACTACTATTCGACCGGCATCGGCTCAAAAGTGGCATATGATGCCGGGCCGGAAAGTACCGGTATGGCCGACCTTGTCTATATCGTGCCTCAGGCAGCCCGGGATCTTCAGCTGCATTATACCTTCCCGACTTATTCTGTCCCGGGAGCCGGCAGACATGAAGTTGTCTTTTCCCTTTAGCCCCGCGCATCAGCGGTACATTTAAAAAAAGCCGAATGACCGGGGCCTTTTCGGTAAAGGCCCGTGGTTCAGGGTGTTGTACGAACCCGTGATTTTTTTAATGATGTTTACCAAATGGTAAAATATGCACGTTCGATCCGGCCCTCTCATGCTCATCATTGGCGTCTTTTTCCTGTGCGCTGCCATGGTACTGGTCGCGGGTTGTACGAATCCCTCGTCGTCCACGACCCCGGCTCCTACTCCGATATACTCCCCGAAAACCACGATCCTTATCGGGAGTGCGAGTGTTAACCCCCAGGTGCTGGTGGTAGACCAGAAAGTAACGGTTACCTGGATCAATACCGATATCGGCAACCATATCGTTACCTCAGATACGGGAACGCCGGATGCGTTCACCTCCCCCCTGCTGGAGACCAACCACCGCTACCAGTTCACGTTCACGATACCCGGAACCTATACCTATCACTGCGCGGATAATGCTGCTATCAGGGGAACAATTATCGTCAACAAGTAAACAGGGAAATGCCCGAGCTGGTCGAACAACCAACCGCTTTATTTTTACCGGTATCCTGCCCGATAGCAGGAAATACTGAAGAATGGCGAGTATACCGGGCCCCGGTACGACAGGAGCCCGGTGATTTTAGGAACTGATTGTGGATTGCTGGACAGCCCGGGGGACAGTGGTCACTGTCTGGACGTGTGAGTGCTCATGGGAACCAGCTGCCCGGATACGGGGTTATTCCCGGACTGTTCATTCTTGTTGTCGTCTCCGGGAAATATAGTTTTTATCGACATAAAATATAACCTGCTGTGATATCTCTATAGATTATAGAGTGTCGGAGATCTGTCCCGGACTCTTTCCGGGTTCATCGCGGGTCTCCCCGGGAGGAATCCGGTGCAATGTAAAGGGTGAACCGGATCGCCACCCCCAGCGCCGGGTTGCCGGCAACGCGGTCGTCCGCCCGGATTGTACCGTGGTAACTCTCGACAAGCATCTTCACGATATGGAGCCCGAGACCGTAACTGCCCCGCGTCTTTGAGCCCTGGACAAACCGGTCGAACACGAGCGGCTTTGCGGTGTCTTCAATCCCGGGCCCGTTATCCGCAACGGATACCTCCAGCATCCCGTTACCGATTACTCGTGCGGTGACTGTGATCTCTACGTCATTGCCCCCGAACTTTATGCTGTTGGAGAAGAGGTTATCAAAGATAACGCCGAGCATATCGTTTGCCATCACGGAAAAGTTGCCGCTGGAAATACCGAGCCTGATGCCCGGGCGGGCATCTGCTTCTTTCTTTACGATCGCAGACAGGCTGACCGGTACTAATGCCTGGGGTGTTTTATAGATCCTGCTGATCGTCTCGACGTTGCGGATAACACCGCTGCTCTTGTTGGCGAGTTCGCTGATATGATCGAGCAGGATTCGTTCATCGCCTTGTGCAGTATCCCTGAGATATTCTGCATATCCCGTAAGGCCCATATTGGCGTTCAGGATCTCATAAGTAAGCACATCGAGGTAGATATCGAGGTACAGGTTTGCCTTTCGGTTGAGTTCTTCGAGTTCATGATTGCGCAGGGCAAGTTCCTGCCGGGCGTCTGCCAGTTTGTCTTTCTGGTGTCCTATTACTTCGAGCATCCGGTTGATCGAGCGTGCGAGCGAGACAACTTCATCGTCGCCGGAGACGGGCACCTGGCGCGAGAGTTCGCCCGAGGATCCGATTGTTTTTATATTGCGGTCGAGCGTGGCAAGCGGGTCCAGTGCAAACCGCTGCATCAGGTACTGGACCGAGAGGATGATCAGGGCGCCAAGGATCACGATGGCGATAGCGACGATGATAATGGATGCCTGGACCTGCTGGTAGACCGGGCGGTCGGTAGTGACTTTTAAGAGAAGAAACGCAGGCTTGTTCTCGATCCCCGTAATCATGGTCTGCCCCAGCATCTGCGTATCGTTTTGAGGCGAGGTGACAATCCGTCCTTTTTCCATGTCGGGGGTTTGTGGATCCGGGGCTGAAGTGCTGGTGTTCCCGTCAAACCTGTGTAAGGATACCGCGGGGATCTGCAGGTTGTTTTCCAGCCGGTTGATCCGTTCTCCGGTGATCATGCGGGCAATTACCAGTGTTCCCCAAGCCGGTTCCGATGCATTGGCACCCGGGATTGTACAGCCGGTCAGCAGAACCGGCGTTCCGTCAATCACCGACAAGCCGCCTCTCCCGGAGATGCCAAGAGACATCCCCCGGGGAATGATACTGTCCCGGATAATGCGGTCAAGAGAAGTGCGCACCGATAAAGAGTCGTTCCCCGGGTGGTTGACATCCTCATAATAAACCAGTTCACCGGTCGCGTTGTAGGCAAGAAGGTAATCGACATCCGCGGCTCCGGGGGCGAGATCCCCGGTCCGGATTTCCTGCGTATGTCCTTTGTCGGGACTGTCCTCTGTTGTGAAGAGATCTTTTCGTCCGGCCCAGTCCCTGCAGGTCAGGGAGAGAGACTGTTTCTGGTCGTCGAGATCGGCAACGACCCGCTGGATGTTTGCGGTCATCTCCCGGTTTTCAAGAGACTGGAACGATCCCAGGATCAGGTACTGGGTGGCAAACCCGAGCACGGCGAGGAAGAGGACGAGGACCGTGACAAGGATCACAAAGGAGCGTGTGCGGACTTTCATTGCAGGATCGACATGCACACATGCGTTCCGGTATCACATCATATTTTCTTATGTAGAATATAGAATACACAATAGTAATGACCGGGGGAAGCTGCTGTTTTCCCGTTGGTAATCCAGTCACTGCGCTGACGATTATTTTGAGCAGAACCGGTCAAGCTCGCAGCTCCTGACCGAAATATACGACCGTCCCTTGTTGTCGGTGAAAAGATCGCGGCTGTCCGAAGAGGTATCCGGATCGGGGGAATCGGCACAATCATCCAGAACTGCAACGGTCGTATCCTGTTCCGTGACTGCGGTAATATCAGAACACATACTTTACACTTAATCTATATACATTAAATATTTTCTCTATATTAAAAACCGGGTTGTCCGGCCGTACGGAATCGGAGGTGGTACTAAAAAAAAGATGACAGACTATGACAAACAGGATACGCCGGGGATGTGCAACCAGAGCAAAAAAGTTACTTAATCTCGATGCGTTCCCCGGTCTCCATGTACTGGACGTTTTCGGCGATTTTGCAGGCATGATCTGCGCATCGTTCGAGGTACCGGGCGATAATGATGTAGTACGTTGCCTGGGTGATGGTCTTCGGGTTCTCCATCATGTACGTGATCGATTCGCGGAAGATCGAGTGGCGCAGGGCATCGATGGCATCGTCCCGTGCGGAAAAACCGTCGATCTTCCGGAGATTTTCCGTATCGTACGCGGTGAGAGCATCGTCGATCATCGCAAGAACGTACTCCGACATGAGCGGCAGGCTCATCATGTTTGCGATATGGGGTTTGCCGGCGATCTCCTTTACGATCTTCGCGGTGGATTTCCCGTACCGGCCAATCCGTTCCGATGCTGCTATCACCTTGAGCGAGCAGGCAATGACCCGCATATCCTTTGCCACCGGCTGGTTGAGCGCAATGAGCTGGTAACAGGTCTCTTCGAGCGTAACCATCTGTTCGCGGATCTGGTCTTTTCTGGCGATCACCGTTGCCGCAAGCGCCTCGTCCTGGTTGATGAAAGCCTTCTGGGAATCCGTAAGCATCGAGAAGGCAAACCATGCCATGTCCGAGACGCCTTTTTTTAATTCCTTGAGTTCCGAATGGAATTTGTCTGTCATGATATCCCTCACCCGAACCTGCCGGTGATATAGTTCTCGGTCAGGTCCTGTTTCGGGTGTTCGAAGATGGTAGTCGTACTGTCGTACTCGATGAGTTTCCCGAGATACATGAACCCGGTATAGTCGCTCACCCGGGCCGCCTGCTGCATGTTGTGGGTAACGATGATTACCGTGTAATCTTCCTTGAGCATCTCAATGAGGTTCTCGATCTTGGCGGTTGCAATCGGGTCGAGTGCCGAACAGGGTTCGTCCATGAGGATAACCTCGGGTTCGACAGCAAGCGTCCGTGCGATACAGAGCCGCTGCTGTTGGCCCCCCGAGAGCCCGAGAGCAGATTCGTGGAGACGGTCGCAGACTTCCTCCCAGAGCGCTGCATGCTTGAGGCTTTTCTCGACGATTGCATCCAGTTCTTTTCGGTCGTTTATCCCGTGGACACGGGGGCCGTAGGCGATATTCTCGTAGATGGATTTGGGGAAGGGGTTCGGGCGCTGGAAGACCATGCCGACCCGTTTCCGCAGAGCCACGACATCGGTATCGTCAGAGAGGATGTTGCAGCCGTCGAGGCAGAGCTCCCCTTCGATTTTTACCTGGTTGATGAGATCGTTCATCCGGTTGAAACACCGGAGCAGCGTGGACTTCCCGCATCCCGAAGGACCGATGAGCGCGGTCGTCTTTTTCGGTTCGATCTCCATGGTAATATCCTGGAGAGCGTGCTTTTCATGGTACCAGAGGTTCAGGTTTTTGGTAGAGATGATGGATTCTGACATGCGTTACCCCCGTATCTTTTTTGCATAATGGTTCCTGACAAGGATGGCAACCGAGTAGATGCCGACGACAAAGATGAGCAGGACGAGCGCCGTGCCGTACTTGTTCACCGAAGCCCCCGGGATGTTTGTCGCAAGGATGAAGAGGTGGTAGGGCAGGGCCATGACCGGCTGGAAGACGGATGTCGGCAGGAAGCGGGACGAGAAGACGACCGCGGTAAACATGATCGGTGCGGTCTCACCGGCGGCTCTCCCGAGAGAGAGGATAGCTCCTGTAATGATACCCGGCACCGCCGGCGGAAGGACCACGCTTTTGATGGTCTGCCAGCGGGTTGCGCCGAGAGCGAGGCTGCCTTCACGGAGTGACTGCGGGATGCTTTTGAGCGATTCTTCGGTAGTGCGGATGATGGTAGGGAGCACCATCAGGGCGAGGGTTATCTGCCCGGCAAGGAGCGATACCCCTACGTTGAGGTAGATGACAATAAACGAGAAGGCAAAGAGGCCAAAGACGATCGATGGCGTCCCGTTGAGAAGGTCGACACCGGTCCGGATCAGCCGGGTGATGGGACCTTCCCGGGTATATTCGACGAGATACACGGCAGCCCCGACACCGATGGGGAGGGCTATCAGGATCGCGCCGCAGACAAGGTAAAGAGTCCCGATAATGGCCGGGAATATCCCCCCGGCCCGTCCAAGATCGGAGGGGGGCTGGGTCAGGAATTCCCAGCTTAAGGCCGGCAGCCCGTTGATGACGATGTCCTGGAGGATGAATACAAGGATTGCTATCACGATCACCGATGCCGTAACAAGCAGGCCAAAGGCGATCTTTTCCGACTGGTACCGGGTGATCCTCTGCCTCCCGTAGAAATACCACAGGAGAGCGGCCGCGATCAAGGGGAGGGAAATCCAGAGGGGTGCGATGACGCACAGGATGACTGCCCCGGCAGCTGCAAGAACGCAGGTAAGAATCGTGCGAAGCTTATCCCGTGCCTTGGGTGAAAGGAATGATTTTTTAGATGTTTTTGGGGCGGTCCTGCCTTCGTTGAGGTAGTTGAGGATCCGGACCGCACTCAGGTTCACGATCAGCGTTATGATGAGAAGGACGACGGCAACACCGAAGAGTGCATGGTAGTGATCGCTGCCGATGGACACCTCGCCCATCTCGATACCGAGCGTACCGGTAAGAGTACGGATCGGCGAGAGCACGTTCCAGATGGGGTCCGGCAGGATCGCGGCGTTCCCGGTAACCATTAAAACCGCCATTGTCTCGCCAATCGCCCGTCCGATCCCAAGGATTATGGCCGCGGCAATTCCCGAGAGGGCAGCCGGGACGATGACCCGGCTGATCGTCTCCCATTTGGTTGCACCGACCGCTAGGGATCCTTCGCGGAACTCATGCGGGACAGAACTGATCGCATCTTCCGAGACACTGATGATCGTGGGGAGGGCCATGATCCCAAGGAGGATCGATCCGGCAAGCCAGGTCTCCCCTGTCGGGAGGTTGAAAACTTCGCGGATGAGCGTGGTAAGAACGATCAGGCCGAAAAACCCATACACGACCGAGGGGATGCCGGCAAGCAGTTCTGTTGCCGGTTTCAGGATGCTTTTAACGCGGGGAGATGCGATCTCCGATATATAGATGGCACAGCCGAGGGAAAGCGGAACGGCAAAAACCATGGCGCCGAATGTTACAAAGATGGTGCCGACAATTAAGGGAAAAATCCCGTAAGCCGGCTCCATTGCCGTCGGTGTCCACGACATCCCGAAGAGGAATGCCGGGATCCCCACGGTCTCAAAGATGGAGTAACCGTCCCGGAGCAAAAAGAGCAGAATAAACGAGATAACTACAACGGCAAAGAGGGCTGTGCAGAAGAAGACAGACTTGACTGCCTGTTCCTTAATCCTGAAGAACCGGGCAGCGCTGCCGGTGGCAGCTGTCCTGTATTTAGTTAAAAGATCCATGTCTGTCGCCTCACGTCTGGAATAAAAACAAAGGAATTTTTTAAAAAGATCATGCCGTAATCGGGACGTATCCCTCATCGGCAACGATCTTCTGGCCGTCGGCACTTAAGATGTAATC
>JAQWDG010000052.1 GCA_028705545.1 Methanoregula sp.
CCCCGGGACCCGGCCCGGATCCAAAAACCCGTTCTACTTTCGCCCCGCCCCACACTCATAAAACATCCGGCCGCCAATCTTATTCCCGGTAATGGACAGCTTCGATCCTTTCTTCCCGTACAGCGAGTACCGCCCGCACCAGCGCGAGATGCTCGCATTTGCCGCCACCGTCGCCCGCGAAGGCGGGATCGGCATGATCGATGCCCCGACCGGCAGCGGCAAGTCGAGCGTGGTCGCCGCGCTCCTCGGAGAGCGCAAAGGTCGCCGGATCGTAATAGCGGTCCGGACGGTCAGCCAGCTCACGACGTTTGTCCGGGAACTCGCGCTCGTCAAAAAGAAGCAGCCTTCCTTAAAGACCGTATACCTCGTCGGGAAAAAGAGCATGTGCCTGCTCGCCGGAGAAGGGGACGTATACCGGCGCTGCGAAGGGGTCAAGGCCCTCTCCTCGTCCCTTATGCGCGACCGGGCGGAAAGGGGTGCCGTAAACCCGATAAAGGACCCGTTTATCGTCCAGCAGATCCGCAAAATGGACCGCGAACACCCGCTCCTCTGCCCCTATTTTATCGCAAGCCGCCAGTTCGTGCCCGGGGATACCGGGGGCGTCAAGATGGTTCCCTCCGCTGCGGTCAGGTCCAAGGCCGAGCGGGTGCTTGCCGATCCCGTCCGGCCCCAGGAGATGGCCGGGTTTGCCGGCGAGGTCTGCCCGTACGAGCTCGTGATGCACGCGGCAAAGAACGCGGACGTGATCATCCTCAACTACCACCACCTCTTCGACCAGGAGATCCGCGAACAGCTCTACGCAAACCTCAATGTCGAGGCGCAGGACGTGATGCTCTTGATAGACGAGGCGCACAACTGCGGGGACGCAATCCAGTCGATCGAGAGCGTTGCGATCTCTTCTAAAGACGTGGAGCAGGCCACCCGCGAACTCATCGGCATGAAGAAGATGTACAAAGGAGCCGATGCGGTCCGGCACGTCCTGCCCCGGCTCTCGGACTTCATTTCCGGCCTTGCAAACTCTCCCGAGCCCGAGGACTGGTTCGACCCGGCGATCTTCGACCGGATGATTGTCAAAGGCTCGCTCTGGAAGGATATGGAAGAGATCGTCGACGAGCTCATGGGCCTTGCCGGGTCCATCCGGGACCGCAACCAGAAGGCCGGCGAGTTCCGCGAGACGGCAATCGAGAAGCTCACGGTCTTTTTGTACCGCCTCTCGCAGTCGTCCCGGAACCCCGCATACCTCACGGTATACAAAAAGTCCGAGGACGGGATCGTGCTCGAAGTCAGGAATATCGACCCGTCCGCGCCGCTGACGGAGATCTGCTCTACGCATGCCTGCTGCATCATGATCTCCGGGACGCTTTCACCGGTCGAGAGCTTCCGGCGCCTGTACTTCAACGACGCAAAGGTTGCGACCATGGCCCTTCCCAACGCATTCCCGAAGGAGAACCGCCTCATCTGCTGCGCGACCGATATCACCACGGCCTACTCGCAGCGGCAGAGCGCCGAGAACTCCGAGAAGGTTGCACAATATATCGAAGCCTTTGCGGCACAGAAGAGCAACCGGGCCGTCTATTTCCCCAGTTACCAGATCCTCGAGACCTACGCGTCGCTTGTCTCTCCCCGCCTGCGGCGCAGGAAGATCTACATTGAGCCACGGGATGCGGCAAATGCCAGTGCTGCGCTCAACGAGTTTCTCTCGCTTCCCGCACAGGGAGAATCGGGGATACTCTTTGCAGTCTGCGGCGGGAAGTGGAGCGAGGGGCTCGATTACCGGGGCGAGATGCTTGCCGGGGCAATGGTCGTCGGCCTGCCGCTTGCGCCCTTTACCCGGGTGAGAAGAATGGTGATCGAGTACTTCCGGCGCAGGTACGGCGAGGAGGGAGAGTTCATATGCTACACGCTCCCCGCGATCAACAAGGCGCTCCAGGCACTAGGAAGGGTTTTGCGTACGCCCGAAGACCGGGGTGTGCTCGTATTCGGCGAACGGCGCTTTTTGGAAAAGAGGGTGCGGCAGGCGCTTCCTGCCTGGATCCAGGAAGAGATGGTGGAATGCGACCAGGCAAAATTCCGCGGGCTGGCGACAACATGGAAGTGACGGGGGGCTCGTGCCGGCTCGGGCTCTGGCACGTCCATGTCTGGTGGGCCGGAAATACGGTCCACCGGGTCCGGTTCTCGACAACCGGCCTCTCCGGCCCGGTGCCCGCCCCGATCCGGCAGTTCTGCGCCGGCCGGTTAGCAAACCTCTCCGGGCTTGCGTCCATCGCCTGCGAAGGAGACACCCCGTATGCCCGGATCTACCGGGCCGTCCGCGAAGTGCCCTATGGGAGCACCGCTACCTATGGCGAGATCGCAGCAAAGGTCGGCACCTCCCCGCGTGCAGTCGGACAGGCCATGGCCCGCAATCCTACGCCGCTTGTCGTCCCCTGTCACCGGATCGTGGCGGCGCACGGTATCGGCGGCTTTTCCCCGGCACTGGAGATCAAGGAGCTGCTCCTTGGTATGGAGAAAAAAGCCATGGGAAAAAAGGGCAGGAAAGGTGCGGTTACCCCGGATACTGCCGTGCAGGGCAAAGAGCGGTATATCTAATTGCCATACGGGAGAATATATGTCCGTTTTTAGGTGCATGCAATGAAGGTTCTCGTGCTGGGAGCAGGAGCGGTCGGGCTCTGTGTCGCCGCAAAACTCTCCCGTGTCTGCGAAGTCCATGCGGTAACACGGAAAAAGTCTGCCGATGCCATACGGGCCGGCGGGTTTACGCTCACCGGTCTCTGGGGGGAAGATACCTGCCGGTTCAGCGTTTCGGACACCGTCCCCGCGGACGCCCGGTACGATTATGCGATCGTTACTTCCAAGTCGAGGGACACCGATGCAATCTGCCGGGAGTTTGCCGCCACCCTTAAAGGCACCGAGACCGTCAGCCTCCAGAACGGGATAGGAAACGAGGAGATCATCGGTACGTACACCGACCGGGTGATCGGCGGGATGATCATCACCGGTTTCGAATGGGCCGGCGATGCGGCAGTCCACGTATCGGTCGATGGCGGCCCGGCAAAACTCGGGCGGTTCCCGGCGGGTCTTGACGAGCCGGTGAAGGGACTGGTCGCCCTCATGCAGGAGGCAGGCATCCGTGTCGAAGGCAGTCCTGCCATACGCTCCGACCTCTGGGTAAAGACCCTGTACAACTGTGCGCTCAACCCGCTCGGCGCGATCATGGGAGTCCCCTACGGGAAACTAGCCCATCCCGCGGCATGGAAGATCGTGGAATCGATCGTGAGGGAAGGATTTTTGGTTGTGGAAGCGGAAGGGGTCAAACTCCCGTGCAAGACCGCGGACGAGTACCTCAGGTACCTGCACGACACCCAGCTGCCGGCAACGGCCGGGCACCACTCCTCAATGCTCCAGGACCTCGGGAGGGGGCGGCCGACCGAGATCGATTTCCTAAACGGGGCTATCGTGGCAAAAGGAGCCCTCCACAAGATCCCGACACCGGTGAATGCCTGCATTGTCAGCCTCGTAAAGTTCCGCGAATCCCTTACGAATGGCGGGGCCCCTTAATGCGGTCCGCGGTCATCCTTGCCGGCGGCGAGGCGCGTCGGGCAAACGGCCGTGAAAAATATTTCTTTACCTGCGGGGGAAAGACCTTCATCGAACGGCTTGTGGAAACCCTGTCCGGTGTGGCGGACGAGATCGTGATCGTTGCCCGGAGTCCCGAACAGTGCATCCGGTTCAAGGACCTCGGCAATATTTCCTGTACCTGCGATATCCGCCAGGGGCTCGGGCCCATTGGCGGACTCCATGCCGGAACCCTTGCCGTGCACGGGGAGCAGGTCTTTGTTGCTGCCTGCGACATGCCGTTTGTCAACCCGGAGGTTGTCCGGTATCTCTTCGATGCCCTCGGGACGTACGATGCCGCGATCCCCAACTGGAACGAGTGGATGCTCGAACCTCTCCACGCGGTGTACCGCAGGGATGCGCTGCTTTCCTATCTCGAAAGCCACACTTCTCTTTCGCTCCGCTCCATGGTCCAGTCGCTCAATACCCGGTACATCCCGGTCGAAGACCTCCGCAGGCTGGACCCCGATCTCAGGACGTTTACCAACATCAACCAGCTCGACGAGCTCGAACGCATCAACCAGTGCCCGGCGCCGGATCGTTAACCCTTTGTGTCCCGGTTCGTGCCTGCTGTACTGGTATTGCTTTTTGCTGCTGCCCGTCCTGAATGAGATCTTCGGGGCAAAGCGGATTCCTCTACCCTTATATGGGTTCAGGTTCACTCTACAATATAGACCGGGAGGGATGTACCTGTCGTCTGCCCCGGGGAGCACTTGAGAAAATGGGCGGGTTGTCGTGGGATCGCGAAAAGGTGCTGCGGCTCCTGATCGTTGCCATCGCGTCCGCGAGCGCCATATTCGGCACGGTCTTTTCCCTGGCCCACGGGGTATCGGCGGTCTTTGCCTTCCTGTATCTCCTTCCCATCATCTGCGCTGTCTATTTTTACCCGAAACGAGCCGTACTCTTCACCCTCGGGCTGAGCCTTGTCTTCATCGGCCTCGTGTATTTCCTCGGGGGGCTGGACCACACCCTGATCGCAATCTCGACGGCCTGGTTTGCCATCTTTGTCACCCTTGCCGTGGTCGCATCGTCCTATGCGAACGGCATTGTCGAGGAAAAGGCCCGGATCCTTTCTATCATGGAGAACACGCTTGACGGGATCTGCTGTATCGATCCCGCAACGCTCACGATCCGCACCGTCAACCAGAAGTGCGCACAGGCCCTGCTCTTCTCCAGAAACGAGCTCAAAGACGAACCGGTGGACAGGATCCTCGCCGATACCGAAACGCTGCGCCGGTTCATGGACGAAGCACGGGAGAAAAAGGGCAGTGCCCGGTGCGAGTGCCTCCTCCGGCAAAAAGACGGCGGCCTTATCCGGTCGGTCTGGACCCCCCTCTATATCGGGAAGGGTGCCGTGCTCTGCTCGGTCGTCGACATGACCAATGCAACCGTTGCCGACGAGGAGATCCGCCAGACGCTCGAAGACCTCGAACGGCAGGTGCGCGAACGGACGGCCCGGCTCGAACAGATGAACGAGGACTTAAAAAGGGAGATCATCGAACGCCGCCGGATCGGGGAGGTTCTCCTCTCGAAGAAGGATACGGACGAGCCCGGAAAGGACGGGGGTAAAAGGCCATGACAGCAGCCCTGTCCCCGGCTAAAAAAGAACGGATCTACCGGGCGGCTATGATCGTCCTTACGATCGCAATAGCCCTTGCCTCGACCGTCTATTCCCTCTCTGTCGGGATCTACGAGGTCTTCCCGTTCATTTATTTCCTCCCCATCATCCTCTTTATCTATTTCTACCCGGAGCGGGGCGTGCTCTTCACGCTGGCCTTAAGTTCGGTGTACATAGCCCTTGTATACGGGTACAGCGGCTTCGACCCGCAGGCAGTGGCGGTCTCAACGGCATGGTATGTCGTGTTTGTCACGATAGGCGTTGTGACATCGTCGTTTGCCGGCGGACTTCGGGAAGAGGAGCGCAAATACCACTGCATCTTTGAGAATTCCCAGGCCGCAATCTTCACATTCAGCCTCGACACCCAGCAGATCATCGAGTGTAACGGTAAATGCGCGCAGATGCTCAGACTCGACCGCACCGTCCTTGCCGGCCAGCCGCTGTCGCTCATTATTGCAGATGCCGCGGACCGCGACCGGCTTACGGGACAGCTTACCCGGGAGCAGAAGACCGGGGATACCGAGATGGTCTTTACGGCCCGCGACGGGACGCTCCGACAGTTCCTGGTATCTGCATCCGCGACACCGGACCGTATTGCGATCTGTTCTGCAATCGATATCACCGCCCGCAAGATGGCCGAGCAGGTGATCGGGAAGGCAAAGGAAGATCTCGAACGCAGGGTGAACGAACGCACCGAGCAGCTCATGCATTCGAACGAGGAGCTCCTCGCCGAGATCCAGGAACGCAAGCGTTTTGAATCGGCAATCCGGCTTGCAAACCACAAATTCGCTACGCTCTCCGGCGTCACCCGCCACGATATCCTCAACCAGATCTCCGCGATGATGATGTACCTTGCCCTTGTCCGGGAAGCGGAATCGGATCCGGTCCTTGCCGGGTACCTGGCAAAGATGGACAACGTTCTCCGGATGGTCCAGAAACAGATCCGGTTCACGCGCGATTACCAGGCAATCGGGGAATCCGAACCGCGCTGGCAGGAGATCGGCCCGGTTATCCGCGAGGCGGCGGCGGGGATCAACCTCGGCAGTATTGCGCTCGATGTCCAGCCCGGCGGAGTGGAGGTATACGCGGACGCAGGGCTCCTGCGGGTCTTTGCAAACCTTATCGAAAACACCCTGACCCACGGGGAACACGCTGCCCGGATCCGGTTTTCCTATGGGATCGTGGACCAGGACCTTGTCATCTCCTGCGAAGACGATGGTGTCGGTGTCGATCCCAAGGCAAAGGGGAAGATCTTCCGGCGCGAGTACGCGCGGAATACGGGATACGGCCTCTTTTTGAGCACCGAGATACTCGGGATCACCGGGATCTCCATGACCGAGAACGGCACGTTCGGGCAGGGTGCCCGGCTCGAGATCCGGGTCCCGAAAGGCGGGTTCCGGTTTACCGGGAACGGGACCCGGCCCCAGGATCTGCGGTAACTACTGCGTGGTTTTTGCAAAATTAAAAAAAAAGAGCTGATGGAGATTATTTTTCCGGGTCAGAAGTTTTTCCTGTTGCCGCAGGCGTCCCGCATGTAGTGGCCGAATTCGGTTTTCTTTAGGAGTTCGCCGTTAAAGACCGGGCCGTCGCGGCAGACGCGGAGACCGTCGGGGTCGATACAGCACGAGCCGCAGACGCCGATCCCGCATTTCATGTACCGGTGGAGCGAGAACTCGGTCTTTCCTAAACAGTCTTTTGCATCGAGCCGGCCGAGCACGGCCCGCATCATCGGCTCCGGGCCGCAGACCGCGATCCGGTCGTACGCGGCAAGGTTTACTTCCTCAAGAAGGTCGGTCACGAACCCGTGCACGCCCAGGCTCCCGTCGTCGGTGGCGATCAGCACGTCCGTGCTCTCGTCCAGCTGGTCGATAAAGAGGAGTTCGTTTTCCGTTCGTGCACCTAAAAGCATTGTCATTACACAGTCTGATTTGGCAAGCGGCAGGAGCGGCGCTGCCCCGACACCGCCGGCGATGGCAAGCATCTTCTCGCCTTTCGTAAACCCGTTCCCGAGCGGCCCCCGGATCCCGAGCTGTGCCCCGGCTGCAAGGTTAAACATCGCTTCGGTGGCATCGCCGGCTTTCTGCACCGTGATGCTGTTTTTGGACGAGAGTGCCATCGGGATCTCGTCGATTTTCGGCACCCAGACCATCGTGAACTGTCCCGCGGTAAAGGTAAACTCCTTATCGAAAAAGAAGGACTTTACCGAGGGCGATTCGGTTTTTATCTCCGTGATGGTTACCGGTACAGGCAGTTTTTCATCCATGGGCACACCCCACGATCTCCTCCGGCGCTATACCATTTTTCGCGTACAGTTCTTTTGCGATGGTATCAAAGACCCCTATATCCTGCTGCACGGCGCTCCCGATCTCGACGGCCTTCGCCCCGGCCATCATCATCTCGACGACGTTGTCGGCAGAAGAGACGCCGCCGCACCCGATAATGGGGATTTTGCACGATTCGTAAAGTTCGTACACGCACCGCACCGCAATGGGAAAGACTGCTTTCCCGGATAGTCCCCCGTACCGGTGCCCGAGGACCGGCTGCCGGAGTGCAGTCGAGATCCTCATCGCTTTTACCGTATTTATCGCCACAATTGCCGATGCCCCTCCCCGCTCCGCCGCCTTCCCGATCGTGGAGATATCGGTCACGTTCGGCGTGAGTTTTACCCAGGTTGGCATCCCAAGCGAGCTCACCGCACGGGTGCAGGCCTCGACAAGGGCCGGGTCCACGCCGATTGCCGCACCGTAGCCTTCCGCATGCGGGCAGGAGAGGTTGAGCTCGAAACCGGCCGCTTTTCCCTTAAACCACCCGGCAACTGCTGCAAACTCTTCCGGGTTCCCGCCAAAGATGCTCACAATCACCGGTTTTCCGCCGAGCGTGGCAAGTTCTCCGGTAAATTCCTGCGACGGGTTGGGAAGGCCCATTGCGTTTAAAAGGCCGCAATCGAGTACGGCAACGCAGGGGCCGGCATGTCCGCTCTTGGGTTCCGGTCCGATCGATTTTGTGACCGCCCCTCCGGCGCCCGCATTGAGCATCCGCAAAAGCGAAGCCCCCGTTGTCCCGAGTACGCCGGCAGCGAGAAGGAGGTGGTTGTTGAGTTTCACGCCCCCGACCGTAACCGGGCCCGATCTGAGCTGAACCATTTCATCACACAATGGTCGCCGGAAATAATAAAGGACATCTTTTTTGGTACAGGGGCGGTTCTGGACGGTAGTCACTTAAGTTTGCGTAGTGCATACCTAATATTAAGGAGAGACCATGACGCGTCTGGGGGTGCTCGGTGTCGGGAGGATCGGCGGGGAGGTCGCGTATCTTTCGGCCCTGACCGGGATTGTTGACGAACTCGCCCTCTACGACCGCACCGAAAGCCTGCTCCGGGCGCAGGTGCTCGATATAAAACACACCGGTCTTCCCGTCGATATCCTCACTACACCCCGGGATATCCTGGACGCGGAAGTCTGCGTCTTTGCGGCCGGCCTGCCAAGAACGCCGGATATCCGGACCCGGGCGGACCTGCTCGCGGCAAATCTCCCGGTGACAAAACAGTGCGGAGCGCTTTTAAAGGATTATCCCGGCCTCCTTGTCACGGTGACAAACCCCATGGACGTGAACAATTACCTCCTCCACCGGCTCACCGGCATCCCAAAAGAGCGGTGCATCGGTTTTGGCGGCCAGCTGGACAGTGCGCGTTTTCTCCACGCACTTGCCCGGCAGGGGATTGCGGGACCGGCTGTTGTCCTCGGGGAGCATGGCGAGAACCAGGTGCCGGTCTTTTCGCGGCTCGCGATATCGGTTGCGGAGGAGAAACGCGATGAGATCCTCCGCGGACTGCGGGGCGCAAGCATGGAAGTGATCCGCGGGAAGGGTGGGACCGTTTTTGGCCCTGCGTACCACATGGTGTCGCTCGTGAAGATCCTGCTCACCGACACGCAGGCGACGGTCCCCTGTTCAGCCGTCCTCGATGGGGAATACGGCATGGAAGGCTGCTCGCTCGGTGTCCCGGTCCGGCTCGGGCGCGGGGGGATACAGGAGATCGAGCAGTGGGACCTCGATCCCTGGGAAGCAGCGGCAATGGCCCGGGCGGGGACGTTTATTTCCGATCTCTGCCGGAAGGTGGTGACTTAAACAGCCATGCCTGCACAAGCGATACGGTCGGCAGAGACCTTAACCCTCCCGGCAACGGACGAAGAGAACGGCGCCGTGACGATCGCGATAAACCAGGTGGAGTACAGCAACGCCCCCGATGGCCCGGTCATCCATATCTTCGGCAGGGACGAGGGAGGAATGGCACACCGGATCGATGTGACCGGGTTCCTCCCGTATTTCTATGTGCCCGGGGAGCAGGTGGGCCAGGCCGTTCCTCCGAACGTGACTATCGAGCCCGATACGGTGTACCGTTCGATCCGCGGCGAAAAACTCCGGCGCCTCTACACGGTCCGGCCCGGCGATGTGAGAAGCCTCCGGGAACGGTACCACCACTTCGAGGCCGACATCCCGTTTGCTACCCGGTTCATGATCGACTGCGGGCTCACCGGTGCCGTGACCGCACAGAAAAACCCGGTGGATTACCGGGCGGTCGTCCCCGCCGAGTCGAACGCCCCGGCCCGGGTCTGCATGATCGATATCGAGTGCGAGGACGAGCGGGGGTTCCCGGATCCCCAGCGCGATTCGATCATCTGTATCACCTGCCACGATTCGTTTGACGACGATTATGTCACGTTCCTCTTCGGCGGCCAGGATATGCCCGGGGAGATCACGGACAAGGTTGCGGCCGGCGGCCTTGTAAACGGCTGTTTTAAGACCGGCGCCCACACGATCTGCACGTATGCCGATGAAGTTGCCATGCTCAGGGCGTTTAGTGCGTACATCGCCGAACGCGACCCGGATGTCCTCTCGGGCTGGAACTTTGTCGAGTTCGATATACCCTATATCATGGGCCGCATGGAAAAACTCGGGCTCTCCCCGGTGATGCTTGCCCGTCTTCCCGGCATGACCGAGAGAAATGCGCTCCGCGGCCGTGCCCTTTTCGATCTCCTTACCGGCTACAAGAAGATGCACTCGACCTTAAAAGAGTC
>JAQWDG010000053.1:0-4398 GCA_028705545.1 Methanoregula sp.
AATCCGTGAGATTTCCTCCGCTGGAGATACTGGCCATGGCACCCTGCAGGAACTCTTTCATCCGGTGGGAAGGCGTACTTGCCGAAACGATCCTGAGTGCATCGATCAGATCCCTCCCGAAGATATCGATCTCCCGGGCAATATACCGGGCCTCCACAGCACTTTCCCCGTAGATCGGGCTGTCACCCAGCAGGCGGAAGATCTCGGCCGGGGTGATACCGGCAGTGGACATGGAGGTGATGTAGTTGATAGCGTACGGGAGGGTGGCATCGATATTCCTGCGCCGGTTCCCGGCTACGACTGAGGGGTAGGCCAAAAAGACCACATAGGTCATTCCCCCGAAGACAAGGAGCGAGAAGATAACCACAAAGACGGTCCCGAGGGTGAGGCCGTACTGGTTGAGGAAGAGCATCGTTGCCGGGACTTCACCCTTGTACTTGATGAGGTTGGGGAGTTTTAAAACCCAGGTGAGCAGGCCCAGGCAGATGGCAGAGACCAGCCCGACGATAAGGGAACTGATGATAGCGGTCGAGGTATACACCTCGAACGGGGTCTTGAGCCGGGCGGAGATCAGGTCGTTTCTGAGCTGGGCGTAATTCTCGCGCCGGGCCTTCATACGCATTCCGAGGAGGTTGAAACAGAACCGTTCGAAACTATTCATACAGATCCTTCCTTACCCGTTCGATGACGACTTCCGGTTCGCGGTAATACGAGATCAGGATCTTTGCGACATCCTTGTAATGACGGATCTTCTTGATCCGCATCCATTCGAGGACTTCCTGCCGGCGCTTGAGTTCTTCCCGCATCCGGTTCTCGTTCCAGCCCCGGGCTTCCATGATCTCTTCGAGGATATAGGACTTACCGGAGTAGGCGATCTCGTCCGTTGCCGATTTCCAGCGGAACACCTCGTTTGTGATCAGTTCGTTTGTCCGTGGATCGATATCGAGGATCTCGACGATCTGCTTGTTCCGGCGGATCCGTTTCCCGCCCATCCGGGCCTGTACCTGGATACAGACGATATCGAGGGCAGAGAGCATGTTCCGCGGCACGTCCATGGGGGGGTTCTCGATACGGTGCACGACGCTTGCGACGGAGTCCGCGTGAATGGTCGAGTACGTGACATGGCCCGTACTCATTGCCTGGAAGAGCGTCTGGCATTCCTTTCCGCGGACTTCACCCACGATGATGTATTCGGGCCGCTGACGCATGGCGGCACGCAGGAGCTCGTACATGTTGATCTCCCCGCGCCCGGCGGTGTCGAACGAGTCCCGGGTAACGCTCGGGATCCAGTTGGGGTGGGGGAGTTTCACTTCCCGGGTATCTTCGAGGCTGACAATCTTTGCCATCGGGGGGATAAAAAGGGAGATCGCGTTCAGCGACGTGGTCTTTCCGGACGCAGTCCCCCCGGCAAAGATCGCTGATTTGCCATTCTCGACCGCCAGCCAGATGTAAGCGAGGGAAAGCGGGGCAAACGTGTGCCATTCGATGAGGTCGGTAGGGGTGATCGGTTCGTCCTTGAATTTACGGATAGTAAAGGTCGAACCGTGGGCGGTAACCTCCTGCCCGAGCGTCATCTGGATACGCGACCCGTCGCCCATGGTTGCATCGAGGATCGGTTCGGCAATGGAGATGTACTTTCCGGCACGCTGGGCGAGTTTTGTCACAAATGAATCGAGTTCCTCGGCATTGTGGTACATCAGTGTCGTCTTCATCGATTCGTAACTTGAATGGAATGCGAAAATCGGGGTATTCACGCCATCGCACGAGATATCTTCGATATACTTGTCGTGCATGATCGCATCAATCAGGCCGTCGCCGAGGAAATCCTTGTGCATATTATAGAGGATCTTCTCGCGCTGGACCGGGCTGAGCTTGATACCGTAGTCTGCAAGGATATCGTCTACGGATACACGGAGCTGGCGCCGTGCCTCCTCTTTTGAGATATCTTTCGTGTTGATATCGAGGGTTTCAAAGAGGCGTTCCTTGAGTTCGGTTAAGAGGTCTTTTTCAGGTTCGGTAAGAACGGGCTCGATAACCTGGTAGGTGTATTCGTGGGTGGCATGGTCGTAGATCACCCGCACGTATGCGTAGGGTTCGTTGACCGGGTACATTTCCATCTCTTCGATTCCCGGTTTTATTTCAAACGCCAGATCTACCAGGGGACCGTGGATCTTAGCATCGTACTCCTCGGGAGCCGAACGCATGACACTAAAGAGGGACGACAGGCCGGTTTTTTTGGCCGGTGCTTTTTTGAGGGCATCCTGTTCCAGCGCAAGTTCGGATTCGAGATCCTTGAACCCGGCTGTCGAAAACTCGCGCTTCCAGATGTCGGCAAGCTCCGGAGGCAGGGATCCGGCACCTGTGTTTTCGAAGGCGTTAAAACTTCCATGGAGTTTGATCTCGTCAATCTGGAACGTGGCGCCCTTGGGGAGGATCAGGCCGGATAGTTCGGAGATCTGGTTGACGGATATTACTTTGTCGTCAGTTTCCTGTTCTGCCTTTGCGGATTTGGCAATTTCCGCATTCCGGGCAGATTTTCTCTTTTTAAAAAACGACGAGGTTTCGTGTTCGCGGGGATCCTGTTCGATAATTTCAACTACAGGTTCCTGCGGCAAAGGCGCAGGTGGGGGAACCGGCGGTTTTTCCTCTTTTTTTTCCTCTTTTTTTGAAGGGGAGGCCGGTTGGGAGGCAGTTCCCGATTGTGCAAGGAACTTCCCCAGGATCTCCCTTACGTCACTACCGGACAGTTCCTGATCGCAGCCCTCTTCTTCCGTTGTCTGGGCCGGAAGATCTTCAAAGAGTGCATCGTCATCAGAGAGACCATTCTCAGAATCCGGGGGAACATTCTCGCCCGGCACATCCTGTTTCTCCGGCAGACTTTCCGGAACCGCTGCCGTAGCCCCGAGACCCAGTTTTTTTATAAGTTCTGAAAAATCCCCGGTTTTTTGGGAATCGGCCTCTTCCTGCCCGGCAGTTTCCTCTGGTATGGGCGTGGCAGGAGCGGCCGGCTTCTCCCCAGGTGTGCATGCACCACGAATTTTTTTTAAAAGAGCGCTGATATCTGTTTGTTTCTCCTCATCCTGTGATGTCAACCCAAACAGCCTCCCCTTGGACATGTACTGGTATTTTTATAAAAGATTCTTTTATCTTTGACTATATTTATCCTCTGAATTGAATCCGACAGGTATTTACATCCGGTCCAGACATCCTGCAGGGTCAAACAACACTCCCTCCTTCACTCTGGAGACTTTTGACAAGAACACGCAACAGTCCCAGCTGGACATCCGCTTTTGCGATAATACAGATGAAGAGGTCGCCGCAGGGGGCAATGATCACTTTCCTTTCCGCGGTCTCGAGGATCAGCTGCTCGGCCTGCCCCATATGCATATCATCAGCGATCCGCGACCCCGCCCGGAGGAAGTCTTCCGCCCGTGCTGCCACATGCTCGAAATCGCCTTCTCCCAGCGACCTGACAGGAAATCCTTCATAAAATGCAGAGACTGCAATGACACCCGGCTGGGAGGCAATCTTTGCGAGCATGGCTTCATTGAGAGGTGTGGGGGATTGTCGGAGAAGGACAGGATTTTCCACGGCGAGCGGTTCTGCATTCCCCGGGTTTGTTTCAGGTTCAACGAGCAGACCCCCTTCAGTACATAATGCCAGCGCCTCCGCAAAATCGCTGGAGCCATATGCTCTCATAATGATATTCTGCTGGGAACCTCCTGCTCCTGCGTCCACTTCCCTCATAAGAAACTGAACCGCCGGTTTTCCCTTGCAGATTCCCTGCGGGTTCCTGAAATATGCAGCTACCAGCTCCCCGCTGCGGGTGAGGAGAAAACCCCGTCCGTTTCCGGAGTCGATCTCGATTGCCCCGGTAAAGACCATCAGGGCCTGGAGCATCCCTTCTTTATGGGGATTAATAAGTACACGTCCCCCGGTACCTGCAGGCAGTTTCATAAAAAAACCCGGATATAAAGAAGGAGGTTATAACGCCGCAACAATGCGTTCCTTGTTCTTCTTGAGCTCGTAGCGGATCCGACCGATATTTGCCGTTGTATCTGCAACAAGTGCAATCAATTCGTCCGCTGACAGAGGAGCAAGGATAATCGGACCTTTTTCAAGTTCAACAAGCATCTGGGAAAGTTCGCCTTTCCCCAGGGTATTTCCCATGGCCTCCGACGTCCCAAGGCCCGTTGAAGCCATGGCACCCAGTGCCTCGATATCCACTTTTCCCGATACCGCACTTTCAATCACAAAACCGTCTCTTCCCACGACAACTGCAGCCGATACACCTTCCACCCTCAAAAACTCCTCTAACAACGGCTTGAGCATTTCTTCACCACTATTAAATGACTCATTCTTGTTCTTTTCTTATTAAAATGTTGGTTTTTATATATG
>JAQWDG010000053.1:4498-10039 GCA_028705545.1 Methanoregula sp.
AAATTCAGGGAAGAATGCAAAACCATGGTAAAGAACCTCCATCTGGAACACCTGATGGACCGTGAATGAGTTACGGGGGCAGTAGTATTTCCCTGATTCCAGGTATAGATAATAATATCCTGTACCTTGCCGCAGGCATCGTAATTGCCGGCGGGGTCGCGGCGGTCATTATTATGATGAGGTCCCGGGCAGCTGCACGGGAACAAATACTAAAGATCGTACCGAAATCATTCCACGCCCCTTCGCCGATCAGACAAAGCCCGCAACCCTTTCTGAAATCAACCGTAACGAACGCTGCAGCACCGGCCCGTTCTCCAGCACAGGAAGATACGGACTGTTTCCATGACAGGGCCAGTCTTCACGCGAGCCTGGCGGCACTTGCGAAAAAATACTCCCTCGTGGAGGCCACGCTTGCAACAGCGGACGGCCTTCTGCTCGCTTCCTCTGTCGAATCCCCGACAGCAGAAGAGATCGCCCGGTATTGCCGGAACCATGCGGATCCTTCATTCACACATCCTGACGGGGTACGGATCTATGATATGGAACATAAAGGGTCGTCACTTGTCATGATTACAAAAACAACCGTGCCGTTTACCGGCGGGCAGGAACTGGCGCTTGTGCAGGAGGCAAAAGATATTTTAAAGTGGTGGATATAACACGGATATGAAAGACATAAATAAAATATTTCCATATACCTATATCAAGGAAAATTATAAATTAGGCTGACAGGTGCTGGATGGTCAAGGTTTACACAATTGCATCCGGGAAGGGCGGTACCGGAAAAACCACCGTTTCCGTCAATCTGGGGACAATGCTCGCCAAGCTGGGGAAAGAAACCTACCTGATGGATGCAGATATTGGCATGGCAAATGTAGGCCTGATCCTCGGGCTCCAGGATGCACCTGTCACCCTGCATGAAATCCTCGCCGGGAAAAATAATATTGACGAAGGGATATATAACGGGCCGGCAGGACTCAAGGTTATCCCAAGCGGAATTTCTCTCCAGGGATTCCAGCAGGCCGATCCGGATAAGATAAGGGATGTCCTTTCGGAGATCGTAAAACGGTGCGAATTTTTATTAATCGATGCACCTGCCGGTATCAGTAAGGACGGAGTCGTCCCGCTTGCGGTTGCCGATGAAGTCATCCTTGTGGTCAACCCCGAGTTGTCCTCCATCGTGGACGCCTTAAAAACCAAAATTCTCACAGAGGTTGTGGGAGGGCATGTCCTTGGAACCATTGTCAACCGTGTGGATCCGGACAAGAGCGAGGTTATTGCAAAGAAAATGGAAAAGGTCCTTGGGGTAAAAGTCATCGGCATTATCCCCGAAGATGCGAACGTGCGGAGGGCGGCGGCAAGCCGGGCACCAATCGTTATCAAATTCCCGGATTCCATTGCATCGAAAGCAATAAAGAAAATCGCCTCAGACCTGATCGGTGTCGCCTATACCGAGGATGCTGTACAGGCAAAACCCCGTGAAGGATTTATCGAACGGTTCTCAAAGGCACTCTTTAAAAAGAAATCGGAAAAGTAATCTGTTTTTTTTACGGGCGAAATTCCATCGGGATACTAACGTACCCGTTCAGATCTTTTCTGCCATCTTGATTTCTGTCGGCGTTTTTTCCCGGATATGGACGGATACGCCGATCATCTCGTTTTTATCATCCTTGACCGGACGTGCGGTAAGAGCAACATACCGTTTCTTGTTGGAAAGCGAGACGAGCACGGTATTGAGTTCATAATTGACAACAATCCGGTCGTGGATAACATCCAGTGCCGGGTCGCTGATCCGTTCGCCGGTCTGTTTGTTTACGAGGATCAGGACGGTTTTAAGCGGTTTTACCAGAGCCTCTTTTTCCGGGACATCGAGCAATCGGCAGGCATAGGGGTTTAAAAAAATGATTCTTCCCCGGATATCGGTAATGATCACCGGTTCAAGCGCTGCCATGATCTTCTTCATGTCCCAGAGAGCAGCCTTGTCGTAAAACCGTTTCCGCATATTGTGATTATACAGGGCAATCTCGATATTCGAAACTACCTCATTCGCGTTAAATGGTTTGATGATGAACCCATAAGGTTCTGCCACTTTTGCCCGCGAAAGGATTGTATCGTCGCACTGGCCGGTCAAAAAGATTACCGGGATCCGGAAGATAGAATAGATATACCGTGCCGCAGTAATGCCGTCGAGAACCCCGGCGAGATTGATATCCATGAGGACGAGATCCGGCATGAATTCGGCTGCCCTCATGATTGCATCCTCCCCGGTAACGGCCTTGCCGACAACACCATATCCCTTTTTTTCCAGAATCACGCTGATGAGGTTGGAGATAATTTCGTCGTCTTCTACGATCTGGATGGTAACAATGCCCGGCATGGTGTTCACAGCGATAAACGGAATAATCCCGGTGTAACAATAGGAAATGAGATTATTTAAATATAGATTCTTGAATCGCACAGGCAGAAACAATACCTGATTTTGTAAACCCGACAGATAATACCCAAATTATATTTGATAGAGGAAATTTTGGATCGTCCGATTCCTTCATTATGGGACGATCTTTCCTGCGGAAAAAAACGGGTTTTGTGGCCCCGAACCCAACGTATTTTTGGGGAAGGTCCGCTCATCGCGTACGGAGGTAAAATTAAGGATTAACGAAAAACCAAAATGGGGATTTCGGACTTTTCCCACCATTTGGAAAAAAAGAGATAGGGGTTTATGCAGCTTTGTTGGTGACAGTAAAGACGCAGTACTCGTCGCCTTTTGAACGGCACTTTATCTCGCGGCACTGGACCTTGATCCCGAATGCCCCTTCGATAATTCCTGCAAGGAGGCCGGCGGTACAGTAACAGACATTCTTTCCCGTAGAACCGAATGCTTCGGATTCAACGGTGTGTTCGAGGGTGATCGTCTTCTCTTTTTTCTCTTCGTTCCATTCGCTCTTTACCAGCCGGAACCAGCCCATCTGGGAATAGAACGTAAATGCCATGTCAGAGAGCACATTGGGCTGGGTGATGCCCATCTTCTTGTAGTGTTCGACATTTTCTTTCCCCATATCCATATAGGCACGGTAATTGACGCCCCCCGCCGGCAGCTCGCCCATGGTTTTTTTCAGGGAATTCATCATGGACGTGAAGACAAAACGGGGCATAATAACAACCGGATCGTCGATAAGCTTGATCGTCCCCTCCACCGGGCGGTGATCGATAAACTCGGTGATTGCAGAATCTCCCTTGACCACGGCCTGTGCCTTGAACTTCCAGCTGGGGTCTACCTGGTCGACAACGAATTCGCAGCAGTCGTCCCCGTTTGCCACGCACTTGCGTTCGAGGCAGTACCAGCTTTTCCCGGTCACTGCCATCATCACTCCCTCGATCCAGCCCATATGGACACCGCAGACCGGCATTTTCCAGTCCTTGAGGATCTCTGATTCGAAGGTCCGTTTTGTACGGATGACGATCCGCTTTTCGCTCTGCTCCACAAGTTCGAACGGGGCTCCCCATCCCTGCTGGTGCTGGAGCTTAAAAACCAGCATTAAAAACTCTGCCGGTGACAATTCCATGCCGAACTTTTTCAACAGGTTGTACAGGCCAAGGGAACCCATCCCCACGGACCGGAAGAGCTTGCGTACCGCCTTGACTGCCAGTTTTTTATTGAGGTGGCTCTCGTACATGTCGTAGATAGCCTTGATAAGGTAGTTGGGGTTGCTTGCAGTCTTAACACCAAAAACAGAGTATGTCCCTTCAAGAGTATTGAGTTCAATATACGGGGTGATATCCTTCTCCCCTTTGATAAGCGCCTCGAAATCCTCGCGTCCAATCTTCATAAGCGATAAATCTGCTATAATATAATTAAAGGATTTCGTCTTGTTCTTCGGCCAGATACCGTCGGCAAACAAGAAAAACCCGGGGGTTTTTGGATTATTATAACCGTTTTAGAGGTCCAGCACGTGAACGGGTGCCGTATCATCGAATGAAATCTGAAAATGCGTTACCTGCTGGGCCCGGTCCTGGACAAGACAGGTATACTCTCCGTGCATTATCCGAAAACTCGCTTCACCGTTTCCTGTCGTAATGTCGCTCCCCACGATCTTGCCGTCTTTCCTGATTGAAACACGGACACCGTTTACGGGTTGTTTTTCGCGGCGGACTTTTAAGGTGACCACACCGATCCCCTCGCTTTTCCTGCCAATCTCCGGGACGGCATACGTGATATTCTTTCGGATATGCGATTTTTCAAATATCCGGCACCCCATAGCAAGGGATTCTATAATATCTTCCCGTACATCGCAGAGAACATAGTTCCGGCCGGATCTGATATGGACGACTGCCTTGTCCCCGAAGAGCGCTCCTTCGGGGTCCAGGCAGATCGCACCTTCCGGTTCGCCGTTGTGGAACGCAAGGTAATAACTGCTTTTTCCTTCCTTTGCTACTGCAAGCGCATTCAGGTGACGGGATGACGCAAAGGTGAGAAGATCCGCAAGGGAATAAGTGCCGAGGTATTTCGATCCTTTAAGGATTGTTTCCAGGAGTTCCGGTAAATCCATTCAGGTCATCTCACGCGAAAGATTCCGGGAATCGGAAAATACCCTGTTCCCGCAGTATGTCCATATATACTATGGACATATACTTCAATAAACCTATTATATATTTACAAAATTATCCCATAGCGATATCTTATATAAGGCAATCCTGGCACTATTCCGCAATTACCCGTCAGTGAGACGCAGAGCAGGCGCACGGCCCCAATACCAGTAATCGCCATGCATAAGTTATAGGAACTCTAACGTAGCTGGTATCTATGATATTTTATCCGCTCGCCATCTCCGCTGTTGCGGTTCTTGCTACCCTTGTCTATGCCTCGTACCTGGATATACGGGACCGCCGCGTACCATTTAAAACCTGGTATCCTATGCTTGTCATCGGCATATCGGCGGCAGTCGTCCTTTTTTACCAGCAGACCGGAAATTTCAGCCTGATCGTGGGATATCTCGCCCTGATCGCAAGCTTCTTTTTCGCCGATTATATCGATAACCGCGATCCGGAGACATCCTTTAACTTTGCGTATCTTGCAGTCGTTCTTGCCCTGCCCCTGCTCTCATGGTTTATCATACCCTATTTCTACGGTACAAAAACGATTGAATTCCAGCTGCTACCCTGGTATGCACTTTTTGCAGGGCTTATTTCCTATATCGCCTACCGGGAATACAAGAAAAAACCGGCCAAAAAACTCAAGGCCAAGCAGCTGAAAAAGGAGACCCTTGGGGAGGCCAATGTTGAAGCAGTACTGAGCCGCTGGTACTTTGTCCTGATCGTAATCATCCTTGCTATTGCCGCATTCTATATGATCGGGGGTGGCGACTGGGGCGTTTCAGGATTATATATCGCCCTTGCTGCGATCTTCTGCGGTGTCTTCTATGTGTTCGGGCAGATGCACCTGTTCGGCGGAGCAGATGCATGGGCCCTCATCTTTATCGCGTTCTGTCTCCCGACATTTCCGATCACGCCGCTGCTGAACACACCGCCCCTCGGGTTCCTCTCGTT
>JAQWDG010000054.1 GCA_028705545.1 Methanoregula sp.
GTTTGAGGTTCGTCCAGTGGAAATTCGGGCGGCAATCAATTTACCTCCATGCACTACCCATGCAGCGCATACGCTTGAAACTGTCGAGCTGGCTCCGGACATCGGGCGTCATCACATCGGGTACCTGAACCTTGAACATGTCCGCGGATTCTTTTGTACCGATCGTCCGGGCGGCGCTTGCCTCCTGAAGAGCGCGGTACTTGGCAAGGTAATTCGATACGATCTGCTGCGCAATCATCCGGATCGCGTCGAGCTCTGCGGAAGCGGCCGCATACCCGGCAACGTACGTGATCTGCACATTGTTGCTGCCAAAGGCCGGGACGTTCTGGAAAAACCAGATGTACGTCATTGTGCCGCGCTGCAGGACGGCGTAATCGGCAGAGTTTGCCGCAATGCCGGCCGCCCGCTGGATCCGCGTCGTCCATGACGGGGCGCTCGTTTCAGAGGCAGTGTTTTCCGATACCGAAGTAACGGACATCACGGGCTGTTCCCGCATCAGGAATGTCCGATCCCGGGGAAGATATTCTCCGAGTTCGGCAGAGGCCCCGCGGCCGTTGTGGTATTCGGTGTACGTGGTCTGCTCGAATGATGTGACCTTGCAGTACGAGTTGATCGCAGCAGTAACCGAATTAATGAGATCGGCGCAGAAAGAGGTCCACTGTGCGGAGGTCATTTTCTGACCGCCGTACTTGAAGTCCTGGTATCCCCAACCCCCGGCTGAGGATTCGATATCTCCCTGCGTGAGGTACGCCATTTACGGGCCGGCCGCTTTCTTTGCGGCTTTTGTTACCGCCACTTCGGGCGCGTTCATGATCCTGCGGACCAGCTCAACGTCATGTTCGGTATACCCGCGGTGCGCCTCGAATGCGGCGCGTATTTTCTGGTACTCTGCCTCTTCAAGGAGCAAAGGCGAGCCTTCCGGCCACGCTTTAATCTTTTGCGCGAGCCGGTCATTATCCAGAAGTTCGGCCATTCCAAGCCGCTGTTCCGGGAGAAAGAGGGCCCCACAAATGCTTTGCTTCACGATGTACGGAAAAGATTTTTTTGTTCCGTCGGGGAGTTCGGCCTCAACAAAGTAGGGATCGAGGTTAATTTCTCTCATGGTTACCTCACTGGGTTGAATAGAACGGAATGTATTTTGCAACTCCATTGATCAAAACCCTGATACTTCCGGCAAGAGTGGTCGGGGCATGGGTGTAGATCATCTTTCCGGAGCCGTCGGTACCATTGACCGCGATCGCGTTGGCGACAAGGTCCATGGCGGTACCGGGCTGCGCATTCAGGCACAGGCACGCGTTAGAGCCGGCCGGAAGCGCTGCGGTGTTCCCAAGCGCGTAGATCTCGGCCATGATACCGTAATATGTGCCCTGTGCTATTACACGGTCAGCTACAACCAGGTTGCCGCGAAGACCGGTCCCGAGTCCGGTTACGTCTCCGGCTGTGGTGTCGAGTTCGAGCGATGCATGAAAACCATGGGCATTCCCAATTCCTGCTGTTGCAAGGAGGCACCGCGCCCGGGCTGCGATCTGTTCCGATCCGGCGCCGTTTCCAAGCAGGCCGATGTACTGGCCGTATGTGGTACCGCTGGTTGCGGTTGATGAGTACCATGCAAGCTGGCCAAATTCTCCGGCCGTGTTAAGTGGTTTTGGTACTGAGGATGAAGCACCGCCGAGAACAATCTTGTCAAAGTTTGCTGAAATTTCCCGGCCATCGTCGGATTTCAGCCAAAGATGTGGTGACTGGGATGCCATGATCCCACCTCACGCCATCTTCCCGCCGGATTCGTCGGGCATAATCAGGCCGCCGATAAGTTCCCCGCCAACGGTCGAGGATCCCAGGAAGAGCTGGTTAAGCACGGTCAGGACGTTGTTGTTCGCCAGGCCTGTTGCAGAAGCGGTAGTGCCGAAGCACCCGCGCCGGATAGTTGCGGTACCGGCCGCTGTTGCCGGCAGGGTTTCTGCGACAACCTCGATGATCTCGCCGCTCGCCGTAAGGGCATAGTAGGGCGGGACCCGGGTTGCCGTGCCCCCATCGAACACGATAGATCCGGTTGTTGCGGTATACGCGGTACCTGCATTGTCGACAGTGATGGTGCCGTGCGTCAGGGTCTCGGTTGCTTCTGCGCTTGTGCTCTGGGTGATCCCCACTGCGCACATGATCCCCTTGATACCGGAAAGCGTAATCCAGTCGCTCTGCGTGACTTTTGCGAACCCTCCGATGATCTTCCAGTTTGCACCGAGGATCATGAAAGATTTGTCAGTTAATTCTGCTGCTGCCATTTTCTTTCACCTCACGGGATAGTGATCCCGAACACCCCGCCCTGCTGCGAGCTGGAACCGTCCTTGTCGGTCTTGTCGATCAGCACTTCAGAGGCGGAAATCATACCGCGCTGGCTGCCGTTCAGGTTGGCGAGCTCTTCGAAGGTTTCTCCCCAGAGTTTGCGGAGGGCAAGGTAACTGGTGTCGAGGACCATCATGCTGCCGTAGTTGCCGGTTGTGGTCGGCATCCACTGGATCGGGACCATCGGGACTTTCCCGATCGGGGTCACGACATCGATCTTGTCGAACCCGAGTTCGGTGCTCTTGATCTGCTCGGTGCGGTAGAAGTCGTTCATGCCGCGACCGATGACACCGAAGGTTTTCCAGTCGGCGACAATCAGGTTGGGGTACCTGCCGTGCCGGACCATGAGCCGGATCGTCTCATCGAGGAACGGCTTGATCTTGTCAAGCGTTGCCGTGCCGCCACTGTAGGTCTGGGTGAGCGAGGCTGTGGTGTTGTTGGTGATCATCTCGTAGAGACCAGCATATTCCAGGGAACTTGCCGAGGTATAGGTCGGGTCCACATTGGTCAGGTCACGGGAAACACCGATGATCGACCGCTCGCGGAGATCCCGGATAGACTCGTTTGCCGCGAGCTGCCGGATCGCCATGAGATCACGGGCCGGGTACTGGGTCTGGCCGGCAATCCTTGCCATCTTGGTAACGCGGGTGAACGCGTACATAATCTTACAAGTGGCCGTGCGGATTGCATCAATCATGTCGGACTCGGCGGGAGTCGGGTCTTCGCTGCCGAACGCCGCGTTGCCCTTCCCGGTCTCGGTGATGGCGTCCCACTGCGCGACTTTTCCGTGGTTGGCTTCAACCGGGATCAGCGCCTGGAGCGGGTAGATCTTCTTGAACAGCATGACAACCTGCTCGTCAGAGTAGTTGTGCATGAGGTTTGAGACGGTGGACGTGCTCGTTGCCTTCTTCATCGTGGAGCCGCGAAGCTGAGCGTCGAGCTCGGAAGCCAGCTCCTGCTGTGATTTCTTGACATCGGCCCGGAATCCTTCCATGCCGTAGGTGTTGTCAAACACGGCCTTGCGGATCCAGTTGGGATCGACAACATCAATGAGCGGCAGTATGATAGCTGCCCGGGGGTCAGCCTCGATAACGCTCATTGCGCGCTCTGCTGCGGCTTTCTGGATGGCGCGGAAATCGCCAATTGGCATTTCATCTTCGATACCGTCTCCCCAGAATGCATTGGCACGCTGCCGGCTTTCTGCTCCGGAGATCCTCATGCCGGGCGGCATCCCGAACCCGCACGATTTTACAATTGCAGACATTTTGTGGTTTCACCTCTCAGTGGTAAATTGCTCCCAGATGGGAGATGCTCGACTTTTCCTTTTCCATGGCCTCTTCGGCTTTCTTGACCGATATCGGGTCCACGACCAGAACATCGGGGCCTTTCCTCGTGGCCTTCTCGATCGTGTTAAGCCGTGATTCAAGACCGGCGAGGCGTTCCTCTGCCTTGGAGAGCCGGCCAAGATCGGCCTTGGTGATCTCCGAAGCTTTCTGTGCAGTCTGTTCTGCTTTCTTCGCGCAGGGAGACTTAGCCATCGGGTCGCCTTTTTCTTTCTCCTTTTCCTCCTCTTCCGGCGATTCCTTGCCCTCGTAAGGTTCGGCCTTGTTCACACCGATACCGGCTTCAAGAGCCTGGAGCCGGGTCACGACGGTTTCAAGCAGATCGACAATTTTGTCGAACTTATCGCCGCCGGACTCCGGACCCGGGTTCTGTGTGGCACCCTCGGCCTCCTGTTGGTTGGTGTCCGCTTTCTCCTGATGGGGGACTTCCTCTTCAGGTTTCTTTTTCATTTCCTCGTTGTCCATAGATTTCTCCTTTGGATACTTTCCGTCCGTTGTCGGATGGATCACACTCATTGCAGAGTCCGTGGCTTTTCCAAGACCCTGCGATCTGGCGCGGATCGCTCCGCAAATCTTTTCCGCCGATTCCTGTGAATGACCTTCTTTTTTCCTGTCGGCGATGCACTGCTCCCACGGATAATGATCCTTTTGGAGCGTGGCAACCTCCGGCGGGGTTTCAATTCCCATTGCTTTCATCACTTCCGCGAAGGTGTTCGGATTAATGGCCGTCCCGGGATGACAGATCGAGATGGAGTAAAGCTCCAGCCCTTTCGTAATACACGGTTCGGCACGCTGTGAGGGGTCGAGCCTGCACGCATCGGTGCAGTCGGTCCGCTCGCCAAAAATGCTGAACTGGTACGGCTTGCCTTCCCGGTCCGCCTTTTTCACATCCTCCCAGAAGGGATCACAATCGGAAGTCGGCTTTACGCAAGCCTCGACGTATAGATCCTGCCCCCTGAACTCTGCTTTGGTGAACCATCCAACCGGACGTTCCGTGTGGTCAAGATGCATGACTGGGAGCATCATGAAATTCGGCAGAGCTTTCTCAATAGCCGATTTCAGGACGGATTCGTTCTCCCGGTCAAGCTGCGGGCCGGTTGCAATACCGCTCACCTTTCTCTGCGAATCGTCGAGAACGTGAAGGTCGAATACGAAAAGCTGCTTGCCGCCTTTCTGCATCCGGTGCCCCGGCCCTGCGGTTAGTAAGGGCATTGGATAGTTCATTTAAGAGCAAGGGGTTATATACGGATGAGAAAAAAGGGATTATTTTTTGAGGAATCTCGGTACAACCGCACACCGGCATTGAATGATCTGCGCTGCCGGGGCCCCAAGGGAAGAATCGCCCGGAAACATCATCTGACAGGCCGGGACCCGGGTGTTGATCGACACCCGGTACGCAGGTACCTCGAAGGGCTGATCGACATCGATGATCACGCCCTTCATCGCCAGATGGGAGGGCCGGGTCCGGCTATCAGTAAGTGTGGGGATCCACTCCTTGTAAGGCGCGTATTCCCCTATCCTGCTCCATGCAGCTTGGTTGTACGCCTGTGTTGTGGTCGTCCGCGCGATGGCCTCTGCCCGGGCCGCCCCGATCCCGAGATACCCCTGCTGGATGGCTGCGGACATTTTCATAATCCCTGCGCCTTTTTTATCGAGCTCCACCAGGTCCCGTACAATCTTTTTGCTCATCTCGGTTGTGAACCCGGCAAGATCGGCAAAAGAGGTCGCGGAAAGATTGGCAATCGCCCGTTCATCCGGCCGGGTAAAATTCAGGGAGATCTTGATGAGATCAGAGGGGGATTTTACCTGCGCGAGGAGGATATTGTGAGTGTCCCCGATCCCTCCCTTGTACGCCTGCAAAACATACCGCTGGATAAGCTGCCGGCCGGGCTGATCAATGTACGCCAGGTTCAGCATTTCGAGGATCTTGAGGACTTCCCCGGCTTCAAGATTCGTTCTGCGGAGCAATGGCTGGAGCTCTGCAAGCGCCCGGCCCCGGGCATTCCGGATTAATGCGAGAAATTCCCGCGTGAAAAGGCTGCGGATGGGGCGGGAAGGATCCTGCCGTGCCATCAGTTCCCTTGGATGTACTCGATCGAGTACGCGCAGTGCCCGGAGTTGTCGATCACTGATACAACGTACTTTGCCCGGGTCTTGCCGTCAAGGACCACGGCCGTTGTACCAGCTGCTGCGATACTGGTCTGCGTTACCTCGGGATTTGAGAGCGAGCCGCCGGTATTTGCATAGGAATCGACCTTGTAGTACATCGTGCTGCTCGGATCGTTGTTCTTGATCAGGATCAGGCAGTTCCGGAACCCCGTCATATCGATTGACTTTGCCACAACATATGAGGCTGTGGTTGTTCCGCTTGCCGATCCTTCATCGCTTGGAAAAGGTGTCATTACCATATATCTTACCTCGATTTTCCCGGTTTTCCGGCTCGGGCAGCCGTGATTAGGTTCCCAGATGCAGGCGTATCCAGATTGCCATGGCTGCGATCACCAGGGCCGTGCCGGCTGCGATCATAAACATGCGGGCTTCGGTCACGATATCGCCTTTAGCGTTGCCGCTTCCTCTGCCGTGATATATCCTTTTGTCACGGCATTGTCGGTCTGCGTATCAGTGAGTCGGCCCTGTTTTCTCATGCTCTCGAAAAAGGGATACATTGCGCTGGTCATCGCTTACACCCCCGTCAATGCAATGATCGCATCTTCCATTGCTGCGATCCTCTCTTCTTGCGTTGGTGCCGTGCTTGCCACGGGTTCCGGGATGGTCACACGGGCGCATAGGTGCTGATCCGTGTCCACCGCCATGAAATCCTGATACCGGCTGTTTCCCGGATCGGGAGGGATGCTCATACCATTTGGGCCTTGGATGCACTGGATATTACCAGAGGCATCCATCATTACTGTAAAATCTGAAACTTGAAACGTCATTATTATAACTCCGCATTTAAGAACACATCACCACTGGAATTTGATGCGTATAAATATGTGGCATTTCCCGCAACCAAACCACCACCACTGGCTGTGACGACTATTGTTGCAATTTGTGATGTAGAATAAGAGATCGAAATATTTGTGACTGGACAAGGGCCTCCCGCAGCAGAAGATAAAGCTAACGTCCCATTTTGTACTAATGAGGGACTAGATCGCATTTCGGGGATTAACTCATATATAATTACACCAATTATTGCAGATGTCACTTGACCGAACATTAGTAACGCGCCATTTGTAAAAATCTCATTCTCCCTTTGGAAATAACGTTTGCACATTTGTTTCTCTTGCATATATGATCGGAACTCAAATTTTGTTGGCACCGTTCCCAATTCCAACTGTAATTCCGTCTGCTCGAAGTTCTTGGTAGTGACAGCACCGCATTCAATCTTGATCTCAATTTCAATCCCGTTGCTGCAATCGCCCATCGACAATCCTTCAAATTTTATGAACGTCCCGGGTGAACTACCCCCACTAGGGACGGATTGCGCCGCGCTATGCCCGATCTCCGTTACCGCGCTGAAATTATCCGCTGAATTGGCTTTCCGGACATAGATCGTATAGTTATGAGCGGAACCGGTATCCTGCCAAACGTAGCAGCCGAACGATGCGATCTGATTTTTGAGTTCAACCGCGTCTTTTGCCTCGATGCGGGTCCGGTGCCAGAGAACTCCTGCACCTGTGAGCGTCACTCCTGCGAAACAAAACGCATACCTGGAATGCCCGGCAGTTGCAGTTACCGTCTGGCCCCACGTTCCCGCGCTGACTGCGGTACCGGTTGCCATGCCCTCGTGACGATCAGGGCCGTAGAGATCGCTGGCATCCCACGTATATGCATCTTTGATGAGCGTATAGGCGGTGACGCGCTGGTTGACCCGACAATCTCCGTTAATTATAAGGTTCTTACCGGGCTGTATGGTTGTCCATGAAAGAAGTCCAGTACCGTCATTTTTCAAGATCCCCCGTGCATTAGGGATACCAATAGGAGAAACGCTTGACATTTTAGTTCACCTGTAAATTTCCTGTAAATAATTCTGCTACCCACGCCGCGTTTGTTGCTACACAGCGGAGGGAGATGCTGTCATATGCAGTATTCGACGTTACGTTTCCGGCAGTTCCCGGAGTGGTATTGACCAACCCGGTGAAGTAGATCGTTTGCCCGCTGTTCTGATTGATTACCCATCCGCCGGATCCGAATCCTGTAATTTTTACCGATTGCCCCGGGGAGGCTGATACGGGCAGTGTAAATTGAGTCCTTGTCGCGCTTGTCGGTATGTACCCGTTATTTACCGTCAGTGAGGCGGATGTTGCAGCAACGGTGTTCCAAGTACCAATATTTGACCAGAGCGTTGAGTTTACCGCTGTCAGGTTGTTCGTCTGTGTCGTGTTCACATTGTTGACGTAGGCCGTGGTCGCAAAGCTCGATAACTGGTTCTGAATTGTGTTATTGACGGCAGTTAAATTGGCCGTCTGTGAGGTATTAGAGGCATCCACATATCCCTTTGTCGCTGCATCGGCGGGGGCAACCGGCGTACTGACATTGGAGATGTTGTACCCTCCCGCATTCAGGGAGCCGGTCATTATCCGCGTTCCATTCTGGAATAGCATCGCAGAATTTGCCGCGTTTATGGACGTGAAGGCCGATGTATTCCAGTATGTCCAGTTGCTTATAAACTGTAAGTAACCGCTCTGTGTAATGCAGGTTCCATTCGGATCGTTCCAATATGCCGGGGGGCACACAGCCCCGACCTGTGCTGTGATCAGGGTCAGGACCAAAATAATCGCAAAGATACTTTTCAAACTCTTCATAAGAATGCCATCCAATCGATTGTCATGGGATTACCGGATGAACCGGTATTAGTTTTGATATTCACGATGAAGCTGGATTCATCGAACGATTCCAGGGAAACGAATTGCATAAACGTCATGTACGTGTCCGCGCCTGAGGCTACCGGCTGGATCCGCACCTGTTTTGGTAGGGAGCCGGGGGCGTACGAGACCGGCACGCCATCTTCTACGTTTGTAGCCCGGCCCATCACAATGACCGGGCGCTCCGAGAATGCATCGATCACGGCCTGCCAGTCGTAGTTTGTGAAGGTCCGGGCTGCAAACGTTCCTGCATCCCAATCCTTATCCGTTCCCTCCAAGAGGGCGAGGCCGGTGAGCGTTCCCGTACCTTTCCCGGTATACAGGAATGTTACCGCCGTATCATCAGAGGGCGAGGCGTAAAGGGCGACGGTGTTCGGCGCTGCCGGGAGAACGCTGTTATCCGTGACATGCAAGGTAGTATCTCCGATAGTATAGGGAGCGGAGAGCTCCGTCTGGGGGGAATTCGCTTTCCCGGGATAAAGCGTGTTGGTCATGGATCACCCCAGCGTGAATTTTAAGGTACCGATCGGGAATTTCAGCGTGTCCCCGGCCGTGATCGTTTTCGGGAGAGGGGTTGTCGGATCGGTCGGATCCATCAGCTGAGCGTAGGCAACCATATTCCCGCCGGTCGCTGCATCGGAAAGGAAAAGATACGTGATGGTTCCCCATGCACCAAGCGCCTGCGGGAAATCGAATTCCACGCCGTTGGTTTTCTGCGCTTTTCCGCTCACTATTGAGGCGGCCGGGAAATTCGTCACGTTATTGGTAATCGCCACACGGGCATAGTTGTACGTACCAATCGTCGGCTCTGTAATCCCGGTGCCATCGCCGGATATGGTTGTCGTTGAGAGCCCCAAATAAAGTGTAGTAACTGGGGTGTGCGCTATCGCCCCGATCTCATGATCCAGGGCCTTGAGATCCAGGTATTGTGAGAAACTTCCTGCCATTAGTGATACACCACCGAGAACCGGTCGAATATTACTGTTGCACCATCTGCCAGAGTGCCGGAAAATTCATAAATAAAGTCTCCAATTGCCGAGGTTACCCAATCATAATGGTAAACTCCGAGACCCTCCCGGGTTAGGTCTGACAGGGTTTTGGTAATGACTGCTGTACCGGTACTATCGTACACCTTCAGGGTCATTGCCGAAGGATCGACCAGAGTACCGGAAAAGTCCTTGAAGGTCGCCTTAAGGCGTACCTCATCACCTTTGACAAATTCCTGCCCGACGGTCATATGGCTTCAACCTCACTGTTCCGCAGAGTCACGGAGAGAGAGCTGGCCCGGGCGCTGACTGCAAGGCCGGAAGCCCGTGCCCCCACTGTAGGTTTGCAGATCAGAATCCCATCATAAATATGTGCCGTGGGCGTGGCAATGAGGGCAATGGTGGCGGCGATCGTGTCTGCTTGCCAATCAATGTCACGTTCGGCAGCGGGGATTAGCG
>JAQWDG010000055.1 GCA_028705545.1 Methanoregula sp.
CCGGCTACCCGGTCGGTTTCGATAGTAAGGAAATCCTCTTTTACCTTCTCGTCGTTGCACTTCCCGAGCATGTACCGGTAGTGGGCATACGGGTACATGGTTTCAAGTTCCGTGGGCACGATCCCGCAGGTACCAAAGATGACAATATGGTACTGGGATTCGTCGAACACCTGCGAAATGATCATCCTGATGAGCTGGTGGCTCGGGCTCGTGCTGTACGGCTTTTTCATCGCGCAGGGCATAAAAATGGCAATTTTTCTGGGCTGCACCTCGTATTCGTCGATGATGTACCGGTAGGAATCCTCGAACTCTTTTAAGTAAAACGGGGGGCCGGTGAGAAACGGCTTGTCTTGGGATCCTTTCGGGTTCTGAACGGGTGCACCCATGGTCTTCCCTAGAGGATCGTCTGCCGGATCCTATGAAATACGCGGTCGTGACCGGGATTAGTGCCTGCCGTCAGTCCCGTACGCCTGCCGGTCCAGCACGAACCCGAGCGTTCCCTCTTCGAGCCCGTCCCCTGCCGGTGTCGTCCCCGTGCAGGTAAAGCCGGTCTTTTCGAGGACCCGGATGGATGCTTTGAGTTCCGGGAAAGTCGTTGCCATGATCCGTGAGATCCGGGGAAGGGAAAAGATTGCCGGGATCATTCCCTGCACGGCTTCTGTCGCAAACCCCCGGTTCTGGAATTCGTCGAGCACCGAATACCCGATGAGCACCGTTTCCGGGTCGCTGATCGCAGACCCGGTCCCGCCACACCCGACAAGCACTCGTCCTGAAGTTCCCGGTTCGTCCCGCACCCAGTACCAGCAGGCAAAGAGCGGGTCGGTCTTTTCGGTCTCCATCCGGTAAAACTCAGAGAGGACTTCGCGGTTCATCTCCGCTGGCGGCCATGCTGCCGGAACTTCTGCTTTCAGCAGCCGGGAAAGTCTCTTCTGGTCGTTGAGGTCTGCGGACAGGAGTTCTCCCGTTGCCGGAACGAGATCGAGACGCCGGGTCCGGATCGGTCGTGCGGTCATGGGGATCGGGGTTTGCCCGGCACCGGAACCGAACTCTCCGGGTAATACGGGTAGTCCATCTGTTTCTGGATCGCGAGCCGGGCGTCGCGGCCGGCAAGTTTCTCCGTAAGGTACAGCCCCATATCGATGGCGGCAGTCACCCCTCCCGCAGTAATCACGTGATCGTCATCCACCACGCGATCCTTCGAGACCTCGTGTGCGAATTTTTTGAGGATCTCCATCAGGGCAGGGTTTGTGGTGGCGCGCCGGGTCCGGAGCATCCCTGCAGCCCCGACAAGGAGGGCTCCTCCGCAGATCGCAGCAACGGTTGTTTTGTTTGGGGAAATGGCCAGCCACCCGGTAAACTCCCGGTCGCGGATGAGATTGGCGATACTGTTTCCGCCCGGTACAATGACGTAATCGAACCCGGCAAGATCGGGGCTGACCATGTCCACTGCAAGTTCCATGCCCTCAAACGAGCGGACCCGCTCCTGCCGTGCACAGGTACAGTATTGTAAATCCGGGACAAAACCCATGGTTTTTAACCGGGTGAGCGGGTCGTACGCCCCGGCAAAATCAAGGAGCGTCACGCCATCGTAGAGGACAAAAGCGATCTTCATGGATTCTCTTCAAGGAAATATACACCTCACGTGGCATTATTCCTGCTGGAACTGCCGGATCAGGAATGGTTTTTGGCCGGGACGGTAAATATTCCGGGCTGATCGTGGCCCATTGTAAGGGCAGGGTCACCGGGAATCTGGTATGAACAGCAACGGCAACAGGAAAAACGGGGAACCGAACAACGGCTACTTCTGCGGCAAGGCCGGGTATTATGCCCGCTATCGCAGGGGATACCCGGCGGCAGTCTTTGACACAATCGTAACCCGGTTTTCGCTCACACCGGGAACGGCCACCCTCGACCTCGGCTGCGGGACCGGGAATATGGCAATCCCCCTTGCGCGGCGTGGCCTGAAGGTGTACGCCGTTGACCCCGACCCGGAGATGCGTGAGGCGGGCCGCTGTCGGGCAGAAACCGCACACATCACCGGCATTTCATGGCGGGCTGGATCCGATACGACCCTGACGACACTCGGTCTTCCCCCGCTCTGGATCTGTACGATGGGGCTCTCGTTCCACTGGATGGACCGGCCCACTGTCCTTCGTGCTCTCGACTCCCTGATAGAACCCGGCGGCGGGGTTGCATGCGTCAGCCGGAGCGACGGGTTCTTCTCCCACATTCACGAAGGATGGGGTCGGGCGGTAAAGGACGTGCTTACCGGGATGCTCGGCGATTCCTGGGACTACTCGGGGCGACTGGAGAAGAGACTCAATAACGATAAGGACCGGCACGAAGCGGTGTTTTTACAGTCTCCCTTCTCTTCCATCGAAGTTCTGGAGTTCCCGGTCCGCGAAACGTTCTCCGTGGACGAGATCGTCGGGCACCAGCTCAGCACCTCCTATATCGACCCGGTGCTGCTCGGGGAACGCAATGCCGAATTCCGCGACCGGCTCACCAGGCGGCTCCTTGAAATCGAGCCTTCGGGAACGTTTTCGAGCGAATCCGTAGTCCAGCTTATCATTGCCCGGCGACCATAATTTTCTTTGTTTGGCAGGAAAGCTGCCTAAAAAAAATCCTCACAACAGGAGTCGGAGTCAAAAAAAAATAAAAAAGATTTGGGGGAGCAGGCCTACACTTTCCTGCCCTTCCGGAATACGCCCATGAACAGGCATTCGTCGGCATCGATGGTTCCGACGCCCACCTGGTCCCCGATGGGCATGCCAAGCCCCCGCACGACGACCGCGGGGGTACACTCGTCGGCTTCACCCATGACCAGTTCCGCGGCGGAAGCGATATTGTCGGCTACCGCCCTTTTTGTTACTTCAAGTTTACGCCCGAAGAGATCGCTTTTTCCCCGGTCATCGATCACCGAATCGATCCCTGTGCACCCGATGGCGACACCCGAGCAGCCGAGCCGCATCGCATGTGTCCGGCTGTCGATGACAAGCACGCCGATGGAGACGCCGCACTGCTTTTCGATCTCCCGGCGGATCTTCTTTGCACTCGCATCGGGATCTTTTGGCAGCGGGACGATACAGCCCGGCGGGGCATTCGAGGCATCGACTCCCGCGTTCGGGAGGAGCGTCCCCTGTTTCATACAGAGCAGAAACCCCGGGATGCCGCCGACTATCTCATCGCTTTCGGCAAGCACGACTTCCACGGTCCGGGGGTCCATGTGGTATTTCTTTGCCAGGTCTTCTGCCCGGGCAGACGGTGTCACCGAATCGAGCCGGATGACGTGCCCTTCTGCGGTCGCAACCGCAGTCTCGGCAAGGACAAGGACATCGCCGTCACGAAAGCCACCGGCGGCGGTCTGTGCAGCCGCAATGATCCGGTCCGCAAACGGGTCGTCCGGTCGGATGACCCCGGTGGAGAGGCCGATGACCGAATACGAATTCTTCATTTCGTCCCCTTCAACTGCACCCAGACTTTCATTACGTCGCGGGTTGCAGCCACATCGTGGGCCCGGATGATGGAAGCACCCTGTTCAAGGAGTTTTACCGTCACGGCAAGGGTTCCCGGGAGCCGGTCCTCGGGATAGCGGTTGAGGAGCAGCCCGATGAAGGTCTTCCGGGAAACTGCGGCAAGCACCGGGCGGTCGAATTTTAAAAACTCCCCAAAATGCCGGCAGAGTTCCCAGTCGTCATCGACCGACCGCAGCGGGGTCCAGATCCCGATGCCCGGATCGAGCACATATTCCTTTACCCCGGCGTCTTCGCACCGCTTCATGACGCCTTCGAGAGAGGCAAGCGTCTCGGCAACCCCGACGGGATCGCCCGGCTGTCGGTTTGCCGCCATCACAAATGCGGGAAGACCGGCCTCTGCAACCTCTTTTGCATAGGCAGGGTAGACAAATCCCCCGATATCGTTTGCCGCGTGGACATCATGTTTTAAGCAGACCTCAAGCACGCCCGGGTGAATCGTGTCGACCGACAGCGTGATCCCGCTCCCGTCGAGTTCTTTGAGTGCTGCCTCGATCCGTTCCGCCTCGGTTTTCCCGCTGATCGCCTGCGTGTTCGGTGCAGTGCTCCGGGCCCCGATATCGATCATGTCTGCACCCTGCTCGATCATGGCGACAGCGGTTGCGTGCACCTCTTCGAGAGGGACGTAGGAGCCCGAGTAAAAGGACTCGTTGCTTACGTTAATGACACCCATCAGCCGTGGCGGAGCGTCGCCGCCGATCACCAGCTTGTTTACCGTGCAGGACTTCATTGCATCCTCTGTGCCGCGGTAAAGGTGTTCTCCATAAGCGTTGCAATGGTCATGGGGCCGACGCCTCCGGGGACCGGGGTGATGGCAGAAGCGACCTCTTTTACCGCGTCGAAATCCACATCGCCCACGAGTTTCCCGTCGAGATGGTTGATACCCACGTCGATCACGGCCGCACCGGGTTTTACCATCTCCGGTGTAATGAAGTGTGCCTTCCCGATTGCCGAAACAAGGATATCGGCACGCCTGAGTTCTCCGGCAAGGTCGCGGGTCTTGCTGTGGCAGACGGTGACCGTTGCATCGGCGTTCGTGAGGAGCGCTGCCATCGGTCTCCCGACATCGATGCTACGGCCGGCAACGACCGCATGGGCACCGGCGACCGGTATATGATATTCTTTTAAAATGGTCATGATGCCGGTCGGGGTGCAGGGGGTAAACACGGGTTTCCCGCTCATCAAAAGGCCAAGACTTGTCGGGTGGAAACCATCCACGTCTTTTTCGATTTTCACTGCGGAGATTACCTTATCGGTATCGATCTGTTTCGGGAGCGGGAGCTGGACGAGGATGCCGTTGATGTCGTTGTCCGCATTGAGGCGGCCGATCGTCTCAAGCACTTTCGCGGTGGTGGCATCGTCCGGGATCTCGATCCCGACCGAGCCGATCCCCACCCGCTCGCAGGCCCGGTGCTTCATCCGGACGTACATCTGCGAGGCGGGGTCGCTTCCCACGATCACCGTGGCAAGGCGCGGGTACAGGCCGGACTCGCTGATCGCCTCTTTTATGAGTTCGAGCCGCTTTTCCGATACTGCTTTGCCGTCGAGAATGGTGACCATTGCCGTCTCCCCCTGTAAATTGCCTGTATTAAAAAATGAGAAAAGGGATTATTATACTGTCGGGTAAATCGGGTATTTCCCTGCCATTGCAGTGACTTCCCGGTTGACCTTCTGGATCAGAGTCTCGTTCTTGATATCCTTGACGATCGACGCGATCCAGTTCCCGATCTGGCGCATTTCCGCTTCTTTCATGCCCCGTGACGTGACGGCCGGGGTACCTACCCGGAGACCGCTCGTGACAAACGGGCTCTTGGTCTCGTTCGGGATCGTGTTCTTGTTGACCGTGATGCCGGCTTTCCCGAGAGCTACTTCTGCCTCAAGACCGGTCAGGTGCTGGTTGGTGAGGTCGATGAGCATCAGGTGGTTATCCGTACCGCCCGAAACGAGCCGGATGCCGTTGTTCATGAGGGTCTCTGCAAGGACCTTTGCGTTTTTCACGATCTGCTTGTTGTATTCCGTAAACGACGGCTTGAGCGCCTCTTCAAAGCAGACTGCCTTTGCACTGATGATATGCATCAGGGGGCCGCCCTGCATGCCCGGGAAGACCGCCTTGTCGATTGCCGCTGCGTATTCCTCGTTACACATGATCGCGCCGCCGCGGGGGCCGCGGAGGGTCTTGTGGGTCGTGGTAGTTGTGAAGTTCACCACACCGACCGAAGTCGGGTGCTGCTTTGTGGCGACAAGACCGGCAATGTGGGCGATATCTGCCATACAGAATGCTCCGACATCGTCGGCGATCTCCTGGAAGGCTTTGAAATCGATGATCCGCGGGTAGGCGGAGGCACCGCAGACAATCATCTGCGGCTTCTCTTTTTTGGCCATCTCGCCGATCGCGCCATAATCGAGGGTTTCCGTTTTGGGGTCAACGCCGTACTGGGCGACCTGGTAGAACTTGCCGGTGAAGCTTACGGGAGAGCCATGGGAAAGGTGGCCGCCCTGGTTAAGTTTCATGGAGAAGATCTTCTCGCCCAGTTTCATGTTGGCAAAGTAGACCGCCATGTTGGCCTGGGTGCCCGAGTGGGGCTGGACGTTTGCGTGCTGTGCGCCGAAGAGTTTTTTCAGGCGGTCGCGGGCGAGGTTCTCGGCCATGTCGTGGAACTCGCAGCCGCCGTAGTACCTCTTCCCCGGGTAGCCTTCGGCGTACTTGTTGGTCATAATAGAACCCATCGCTTCGAGCACCGCACGGCTGACGATGTTCTCGGAGGCGATCAGTTCCAGGCCGTTTGTCTGGCGGAGCCGTTCTTTTTCAATGATATTTGCTATTTCTGGATCGGTTTGGGACAGATACGACATATGGAAAAAGGTTGGCAGGGATCAGGTAATACCTTTTCTTTGGTACGGAGTATAAAAACACGGTCTTCCCGGAATGCGGCACCCGGGCAACCGCCTTGTCCGGGGGATCTGTAAAACAGCGCGTGAGGGGCTCAAATAGCCTGCCAGAGGAGTCACGCGCCCCTTTTTTGGAAGAAAACGGGCACAAACCTTTTTTTCCTCATCCGCAGATCACTACTATTATTAATAAGGAGTGCGCCGCACCATTATATATCCAAACATATACGGGTATGGCATGGTTCGACCGGAAGCAAAGATCAGGTACCTCGAGTTCGAACTTGATGAAAAGGAGAGATGGATCAAGATGATGGAAAACGCAGGAAGCGGTGCAGGCGAGGACCGCGTTGCAGCGCTCGAAAAGAAGGTCAACGAGATGGAAGCGCTCGTCAAGGGACTCACCCAGGAACTCCTTGACCTCAAATCGATTGCGATGAAACTGTCCAAGCAGACTGAGGAACGCAGCCGCCAGGAACTCAAACGGATGCAGCCCATCGTCCAGGGATCGCAGGTGCCCGGTGCAGTTGCCGGCGCAGCAGCTTCCCAGGCTGGCGGCAGCACTGTCGTCATCCGCCGCGGTTCCCGTGCCGCCGAGGCCGAACCGGCAGTCCCGGCCGAGCCCGAGATGGACATGATCATGCAGCCCGACGGAACCATGAAACTTGAACCCCGGCGCGGGGACAAGGACTACATCGTCGCTTCCGCAGGTTACGGCAGGAACAAGAAGGGAGTCTCCGCGAAGCCCAAGCAGAACGACCTCATCTACGCGGTCGAAGAAGACAAGTCAAAGCCCTCTGATTCTGCAAAGAAGTAAGCCAGTACCAGGGAGCCGGATCTTTGCACATCACAGAACTGGAAATAGATAATTTCAAGTCTTTTTCAAGAAAGACAAAAATCCCCTTTTTAGAGGGTTTCACCGTCATATCCGGCCCGAACGGTTCCGGCAAGAGCAATATCATCGACTCCATCCTTTTTGTCCTTGCACTATCGAGCTCCCGCAACCTCCGGGCCGAGAAGCTCACCGATCTCATCAACCTCAACTCGGGAAAAAACATCGCCGAGGTCGCCATCTCCTTTTCGGACGGGACGAAGATCCGGCGCCGGATCAAAAAGACCGGTAACGGCTATTACAGCTACAATTACCTAAACGACCGTCTCTGCAAGCAGAGCGATATCGTCGACCACCTTGCAAGGTTCGGGATCATCCCGCACGGCTACAACGTCGTGATGCAGGGCGATGTGACGCGGATTATGGAGATGAGCGACTTCGAGCGCCGCAAGATTATCGACGAGATAGCGGGCGTCTCCGAGTTCGACACGAAAAAGCAGCAGTCGCTCTCCGAGCTCGATGTTGTGCGGGAGCGGATCGAGCGTGAGGAACTCCTGCTCATAGAGCTCACGAAAAGGGTAAACGAGCTCAAGAAAGAGCGGGAACACGCCCTCGAATACCAGAAGTGGCAAAAGGAGCTCGCTTTCTACCAGGGATGCCGGTCCGCCGCCCAGCTCCACGACAAGGAAAAGGAACGTGCGACCCTTCTTGCCTCGACAGAAGAGCAGAAGATCAAGCTCTCCCGGATCGCCTCCGACCGGAGTATCGAAGAGAACGAGCTTGCTTACCTGAAAGCCGATCTTGCGGATGTGGACGAGCTCATCAACCAGAAGAGCGGCCCCGAATACCTGAAGCTGATCGCCGATCTCGAAGAAGCAAAGAGCGGGATCAAGCTCGCCGAGCAGACAATAGCCCGGTTAAAGAAGGACAAGGAGACAAACCTCGAAGGGATCAACCGGGTCTTTGCCGATACGAAGAGGGCCGAGGCCCGGGTCCAGGAGCTCTCCGACCAGATCCGCACGCTCTCCATCGACCGCACGAACATTGCGATGGAGGTGGCAACGGACAAGGCCCAGCTCGAAAAGATCGAGACCGAGATTAAGCAGTACTCTACGGATACCGAGGATGCCCGGCAGAAACTCTTTTCCCTGATGGAGGAAGCCGAGACAAAGAAAGGCGAGCGGTCCGGTATCCTCCACCAGCAGGATATGCTTATCGAGAAGAGCCGGATGCGGACGAGCGAGCTCGAACGTCTCACCTCGCTCCAGAAACAACTCGACGAGGAGTACGTGGCAAAGCAGGAGCAGCTTGCGGAGAACCAGAAGGCTGTCACCGATCTTGCAGAGCAGAAAAAAGGGCTCGACCGAAACCTCTCGGAACTCGAAGGCACCCTCTTTGCCCAGCGCTCAACGCTTGAACGGCTCCGCGGCGAGATACGGGATGCCGAGCAGGACGCGATACGCCTTGAAGCAGCCCAGCAGGCCCGGGGCGAATCCGGGGGAAGGGCCATCGAGGCGGTAAAGGCAATGGAAGGCGTGCATGGCACCATCATGGAGCTGGGCCGGGCGCCGCCCGAGTACACCACGGCGCTCAACATTGCCGCGGGAAACAAGCTCCAGTTCGTGGTCTGCGACACCGACCAGATCGCGTCCGATGCGATCCGGTACTTAAAAGACGAGCGGCTCGGCCGGGTCACCCTCCTCCCGCTCAACAAGCTCAAACCCCCGCAGCTCCCCCCGGTTAGAGAGCCCGGTGTTATCGATTACGCGGTCAACCTCATCGACTACGACCCGGTATACGACAGGGCATTTGCCGTAGCCCTCGGGTCAACGGTCGTGGTGGACACCCTTGAGCGGGCACGCAAGCTGATCGGGAAGTACCGCATGGTCACCCTCGAAGGCGAACTGCTGGAGCGGAGCGGGGCAATGACCGGCGGTTCGGCGAAAAAACCCGTCAAGGGCTTTGGTGCGGCGGTCGATGACGAGATCATCAGGATCCGGGCCCACCTTGCGGAACTATCCGGCGAGGCATCGACCCTGGAAGCAGGTGTCAAGCGGCTGACCGAAGAGGTCGACGCAAAGCGGGCGCAGAGAAACGAGATCGACCAGAACATGGCCCGGGCCGGGGCGGTAACCGAGGAGTACACGAAACGCTTCGAGGCGATCACGGTCGAGAAACAGACCATCGAGGCCGCAGTAGCCCGGCAAAAAGAGGAGACCGGCAGCAGCGCCGCAGAACTTGCCGCCCTCGAAGGCGAGCTCGATAAGGTTACCGAAGCGATCAATGGGGTCACCGCTCAGATCGATGCAATAAAAAAGAAACTGGACGACACCAACATCCCGGCCCTCACCGACCAGATGGAGAAGAAGAAAAAAGAGATCGAGGAGGCAGAGCGCCGCCTGCGGAACAAGGAAGCGGACATGAACGACGCCTCCCGCGAGCGCCAGCACTTCACGGCCCGAGTCGGGGAGCTGGGCGAGGAGCGGGCCCGGCTCGATGAGCGCAACAAGCAGATCGACGGCGAGATCGCCGGTTCAAACGATCAGATCGCGGCCCACAAGGCCGTCATCGCCGATCTCGAAGAGAAGCAGAAGCAGTTCTCGGGCGAGATCGAGGAACTGCGCAAGAAGAGGTCGGATATCTCCGAGAGCATGCATGCGTCGGAGACGAAGATCATCAAATTCGATTCCGACAAGGAACGGATCGCCGTCCAGC
>JAQWDG010000056.1:0-5337 GCA_028705545.1 Methanoregula sp.
GTGAAATAACCGTAGTCCCGATGACTGCCGATAATTTTGACGAAGCGAAAAACATGATGGAGAGATCTTTTGCAACTACCATGGAGGATCTTCCCAAGAGAAACGATGCTGACGATCATGCCCAGGATCTTCCTTCTATCGATGGCATACTTGAAAAGCCCGAAGAGACCCCCCTGCTTTTTTATCAGGATGGGAAGATGGTGGGTGGTGCAGTCCTCATTATTAATGAGGACAACAACAATATCCTGACACTATTATTCATCGATTCAAAACTCCTCGATAAAGGGATCGGATATAAGGTGTGGCTGGAGATAGAAAAGAGGTATCCGCAGACAAAGACCTGGACTACAGAAACACCACCATGTCTGATGAGAAATGTACACTTCTATGTGGATAAGTGTGGTTTTCATATCATCAGGATAAACGATCCAAAAAATGAAGAAGCGATGTTTGTGTTTCAGAAAACCATGACATAATCAAGGAGAGAAACTGGTGATGAAGCGATGGCTTCCTTCATCCTTTTTTTCATAAGACCGCGTCGGGAATATTCCGGCGGACGTGCCGACCGCAGTTCTGTCTGTACGGAATTATTAAGAGCATTCGCCCATTAAAAACCGAGTGCTGCTAAGGGGATTCGAACCCCTGTCGCGAGCGTGAGAGGCTCGCATGATTGGCCGGTCTACACTATAGCAGCGTTAATTGCCTAATACCATGGGCGATGGAGTTACTTAAAGGTTGCCAGATGCCACCGCCCTGCCGCTATTGACCGTCGCGGGAGGGCGCGGCAAAGGGCCGGGTCTCACCCGGATCCTGCCGGGCCCTGCATCACCCCCGAAAACCGGGCCCGGATTCGGTGAGACCTGTTGTGGCCCGGCCCTGCCCGGAAAATCCGGCGGGAATGCGGGCCGTTTCCATAAATAACTATATCCCGAACTGGCATCGAATAATATGAGAAATGGCTGGTAGTCTTGAAGAGCAGATAGCCGAGCTGGAAGCGGAGCTCACAAAAACCCCGTACAACAAGGCTACCTCCAAGCACATCGGGCGGATCAAGGCGAAGATCGCAAAGCTCCGCGACGAAGCAGTCAACCGGGCAATGAAGTCCGGCGGGGGCGGCGAAGGCTACTCGGTCAAGAAGTCGGGCGATGCGTCCGCCGTGCTCGTCGGGTTCCCGTCCACGGGTAAAAGCACGCTCCTCAATAAGCTCACCGGCACCGAAAGCGAAGTCGGGGCATACGCCTTTACGACCCTCACGGTCGTGCCCGGTGCCCTCGAACACAAAGGGGCAAAGATCCAGCTTTTGGATATCCCGGGCCTTATCGCCGGCGCAGCAATGGGCAAGGGCCGGGGAAAAGAGGTTATCGGTGTTGTGCGGAGCGCCGATATCATCATCATCCTCGTCGATGTCTTCAACGGCCAGCACGTGAACGTACTCTTAAAGGAACTCTACAACGCCGGGATACGGATCAACGTCCCCAAACCCGATATCACCATCAAGAAGTCCTCGGTCGGCGGTATCCGGCTCTCGGCGGTCGGCACCCTCGACCTCGACATCGAGGAGGTCCGGACGATCCTCTCCGAGAGCAAGATGATGAACGCCGATGTGCTCATCCGCGGGAATGCAACCCAGGAGGACTTCATCGATGCGGTTCAGGGCAACCGGGTCTATGTCCCGGCGTTTATCGCCGTGAACAAGGTGGATCTCATCGACAAGGCGCAGTGCCAGGAGATCGAGCGTACCATAAAAGAGCGGTTCGGTGCTTCGCCGCTCATGATCTCCGCCCATTCCGGTTACCACATGGAGGAGCTCAAGGATGCGATCTATGACTGCCTCGGGTTTATGAGAGTCTACCTAAAACCCCAGAACGAGGAAGCCGACATGGATGTCCCGCTCATCGTAAGGACCGGGAGCACGGTCGAGGATGTCTGTACCAAGCTCCACCGTGACTTCGTGCGCCGGTTCCGCTACGCCCGGGTCTGGGGAGAGTCCGTCAAGCACGGCGGACAACGGGTCGGGATCGCCCACTCGCTCATCGATGGCGATATCCTCTCGATCATCATCGAGCACTAACTACTTTTTTGGCGGGGAGAGAGAACCCTCACGGTATCTGCGGCATATCTCCCCATCGTGAGATATCTGTTATAAAAAAGTGGCGCGTTACTTCCCCGGTTTCCCTATGCAGTCGAGCAGCACTGTAAGCGGTGCATCGGTCTTGATCCCGGTCCCGGAGAGATGCGTCCTGCTCGCCGCGTATCCGACCGCACGCAGCCGTTCGAGCACGTCCTCTATCCGGGGTGGCGAGGTGGAAAGTTTCTGGGCGAGCATATGGTAGTCGTAGAACGTCGAGGTGGGCAGCTCCTCCCGACAGGTTTCGAGGATTTTTGCGAGTTCCTTTTTTGTCCCGAGTTCGAGGGAGGGAAGCAGTTCCTGCATCTGTGCGAGGATCTCGTCGCTTGCGGTTTTCCCTAAAAAGAGCGGTCCGATTGGGGAAAGCGGTTTATTGCAGTGCGGGCAGGTGCCGGACGGGGGAAACATCCCCGGGTGCTCCTCGCGGTAGGCGCAGGACGGGCACTGGAGCACAAAGCCGAGCCGTTCGAGGGTCTTGTCGGCTGCCTTTGGTCCCCGGGTGAGCCGGAGGTGGAGCCGGACAAAATGTTCCCGGGCAAAACAGAAGAGGGGCTCTACCCCCCGGTCGTACTTCACGGTCTCCCTTACAACAAAGGCAAGGAGGACCCGCATGCCCACCTCCGCGTGGTACATCGTGTTTGCCGGCCGGGCAAAGTACCGGCGGATACCGGCGTGGAGGTGTGCCCCGCAGAGCGGTGCGGTATCGGTCGCGGTGACAAGGAGGAAACGCCGGCATCCCCGGATCCCGGCATCGGTAAACGGTGCCGGTGACCCGTACGGATCGAGATCGACGGCATCGAACGACTGATCGAAAAGGAGCGAACAGGCATCCCGGCAGGTGACGTTCACGGGAAGGCCGAGCCGTGCAACATTCTCCTGTATCAGCGGGATCGCCTCCGGGTCCTTGTCGTTGATAGTTACCGGGACCCCGGTCTCGTTTGCCACCCGGAGGCCCCGGACACCGGTTGCTCCCATTGCGTCCACGTAGTCCGAGGGTTTGAGGAGGGAGAGAAGGAGGATTGTCGCGTCCCGGTTGATCTCCATACGGCGGTTAAAAAAGATCGGTGCGGTCCCCGGCGGGAACTGCCCGTCGGCATCCTGGACCGGAACAAAAAATGTTGTTTTTCCTTCCGTTGCCTCGGTAAGATCCATTGCGGGTGAGAGATTCGAGCGCGCAAAACTTATACATATTCCCCCTCAATTGGTAAGAGAGCGGGCGAGTGGCTTAGTCCGGATAGAGCGTTAGCCTCCTAAGCTAATGGTCGGGGGTTCAAATCCCCCCTCGCCCGTCGGATTCCTGTTTTTTCCTGCCGGCCGATACAACATAATGTTCGTTTGCCTGTACTTTTTTTAAGGTCTGCCGTACAAAAAAGATCTGCAATTACCCAAAAACAGGAAGTGGAGATGAACCATGAAGCACAGTATGGCACTTATCCTTGGAATCCTAGCTTTCTCCCTGATTTTTGCAGCGGGCTGTACGTCGACCTCCCCGACAAGTACGACCGGTACCGGAACCCCGGCAGTCTCCTCAACAACACCGTTAGCCACGGCCGGAGGAAACCTTCCGGGCCAGAGAGAGATCGCAGTCCTGACGAACGGGACGTATGCCGTCAATGCATCCATCGAACAGATCTCCGTTGACAAGTCCGATTCCGGTGTACATACCGTAGATATCTACATTAATGCCAAAAATGTCGGGAAAGAACCTGTCCGACTTCACTGGTACAGCCGGATCACTGGCACCGATGGTGCCTCTTTCGGGGGTGTAGGGATCTCACACAATGGTGACGGTGCTGAGACCGGTTCCCTTGGGAAGGGAGAGTCTGAGACCGCCCGTGACTATGTGGTGATAGATTCTGACAAGGAGTACGCCGCCCTCTCGCAGGGGGCAACTCTCGAGGTTTTCATAACTACCGAACCCTTAAAAACCGAGAGCCCGGTAAGTTTCACTGCGGCCTGGTCCCTGAACCCGGCAATTTTCACGTAGTTTTTTTTTGGTATTTATCCGGTATTTTTATCCAGTATTTTTGCCCGGGCCTGCACCTGCCGGTACCGGCCTGAAACGTGCCGCGAGGTTAATAAGAGACGGGTTTGATAGGTACTCCGGTACATGCGGCCAGCAGGTTTTCTCTCGATCATCCGCCCGGCAAACTCGGTTGTTGCCGGCCTTGCCGCCATTGTTGCCTACCTCATCGCTACCGGCACGCTCGTGCCCGGTGTCCTCCTGCTCATGGCCGTCGTCATGCTGGTAACGGCTGCGGGAAATGTCATCAACGATTATTACGATGCGGAGATCGACAAAATCAACCGCCCAAAACGCCCCATCCCGTCAGGAGCGGTCACCCGGAAAGCAGCCCTCGCGTATGCGTTCGTCCTTTTTATGCTGGGTATCGTTGCCAGCATTGCGACCACCCCGCTCTGCCTTGCACTGGCGATCTTCAATTCCGCTCTCCTCGTCCTGTACGCAGCGTGGCTCAAGAGCACCCCGTTTTTCGGGAACGCCGCGGTCTCCTACCTCTCTGCGAGCATCTTTTTATTCGGCGGGGCGTTTGCGGGCTGGACCGGCTTTTGCCACATGCTTCCGCTCGCCGTCATCACCTTCCTTGCCATGCTCTCCCGGGAGATCTTAAAAGATGCCGAAGATATCGATGGCGACCGGGCAGGGGGAGCGGACACCCTGCCGCTCCGGATCGGGGTGAAAAAATCCGCGATCCTCTCGTTTGTCTTTGCCGTTGCTGCGGTTGCGGCAAGCGCCGTCCCGTACGCATGGTGGGGCCTGTGGTACCTTCCCGGGATTGCCATCGTCGATCTCGTCATCCTTGCGGCAGCTGCCCGGGCGCTCCCGTGCAGCGATCCCGCTGCCCTCAAAGCCACGGGAGCAACGACGCTCCTCAAGTACGGGATGTTTGCCTCCCTCGTGGTATTCACCCTCTCGGCAATCCTTCTCTAAAACAGTAAACCCACAAGAAAGTTTATCGCCATAGCCATGTCTCATCTACTTTAGGAATTATGGCAGGCGTCATCCGGAAGGGCAGCACGTATTACGCACCGAAAGGGGCGTATTACGAGGGGAATGTCAAAATAGACGGCGATTTTATCGTGCCTCCCCGGACCCATTTCTGGGGCCGGCTGGTCGTTACCGGGCGGCTCGAACTGGGCGCGAAATCGAGCGTTGCCCTCGATATTGAATGCGGCAGTGCAATCATCGG
>JAQWDG010000056.1:5437-9859 GCA_028705545.1 Methanoregula sp.
GCTGCTTCTCCGACAATAAAAACAAGACTGTGCCAGGTTGTCAGGTCGAGTTCCATGGATGATACCGGTCCGAATGTGGGTTATTAGTATGTCGTGCTTCGCGCGACGAGCTCGTTTATGTCAAATGGCGGAACGACCACGCCCTTTTCGGTGATGATCGCCCGCACGAGGTCCATTGGGGTTGCATCGAAGGCAAAATTCCTGACCGGGACGCCGTCAGGGAGCAGCGTACGGTTTCCGACAAGAGCGATCTCCTCGCGGCCCCGTTCCTCGATAATGACGTCCTTTTCCAGCCGTGTCGCATCGAAGGTCGAGATCGGGGCGGCAACGTAGAAGGGAATGCCGTGATAGTTTGCGCAGACAGCGTGCATATAGGTGCCGATCTTGTTGAAGACCGCGTCCTTTGTGATCCGGTCGGCACCGACAATTACGGCGTCGATTTTGCCGGTCCGCATGATATGGGCCGCCATCGAGTCGGTGATGACCGTGACGTCGATCCCGTCCCGGGCAAGCTCCCATGCGGTGAGCCGGGCGCCCTGGAGGAGCGGCCGGGTCTCGCAGGCGATCACGTTTACCTTTTTTCCTGCAGCGAGCGCCGAGCGGATCACGCCGAGTGCTGTCCCCCAGGTCGAGCAGGCGAGGGCCCCGGCATTGCAGTGGGTAAGAACGGTGCATTCGTCCGGCAGGAGGTCTGCCCCGAAACCGCCGATGGCATGGCAGCACCGGGTATCCTCGGCAGCGATTGCTTTTGCTTCGGCAAGGGCTGCATCCTTTGCCTCCGAAACGCCGGAGGCGGCCTGCACCCGGGCAAGCACCCGGTCAACGCCCCAGCTCAGGTTCACCGCAGTCGGCCGGCTCTCGTGGACCAGCAGGGCGTCCCTCGTAACCTTCTTTACAAAGGCGGGATACGACGATTCCGGGCAGTTTGCCGCAGCGAGGGCGACCCCGTATCCCCCGGCAACCCCGAGCGCCGGCGCTCCCCGGACTTCGAGCCGCTTTATCGCGGTAACGAGCCGGTCGATGGTGGTACAGCGGACAATCGCGTACTTTTCCGGGAGCAGGGTCTGGTCGATGAACCGGATACCGCCGAGCTCATCGTCCCACCAGAGGGTTGCAATATCCTTCATTTTGACCGTGCCCGTGCTGCCGGCTTCCTCGTATCGGCAAATGCCCGCATTGCAGCGGACCCGCCCGATATTACGCTGTCGGGGATGTCCTTTGGGGCAACAGCGGTCCCGGCAATGTAGATGCCGGGCCGGACCGTGCCCACCGTATCGAGCGCATCGTTGGCCGAACGGAGAAACCCGGTATCCTCAAGCGTTATACCCAGTTTTTCTGCGAGGGCAGAGGTCGCTGTTGTCGGCTCGATACCCACGGAGAGCACCACGAGCTCCGGGCGGAGCGTCTGTACTTCACCGGTCTCGGTGTTCTCGACCAAGAACCTCATGCCGCGCCCGTCAGCCTGCACCTCGGGAGGCATTCCCCGCAGGAACTTCACCCCAACGGATTTTGCCCGTTCGTAATACTCCTCGTAGCCTTTCCCGTAGGCGCGGACGTCCATGTAGAAGATCGTGACCTCGATCTCGGGGTGCTTCTCTTTGATGAGCATCGCGTTTTTTATCGCCTGCATGCAGCAGACGCAGGAGCAGTAGGGGCGGTTTAAGGACATATCCCGGGAACCGACGCACTGGATAAAGATGATGCTCTTTGGCTCTTTGCCGTCGCTTAAACGTCGGACCTGTCCCCCGGTCGGGCCGCCTGCATTGATCATCCGTTCGAGTTCGAGGCTCGTGATGACATCGGGGTTCCTGAGGTACCCGAAAACCGGCTTCTTTTTTGCATCGAATACATCGTAACCGGTTGCGACAATGATTGCTGCTGCATCCACGGTCATCTCGCTCTCCTCGTCCTCGTGGAGGATTGCCTGCGGGCCGCAGGCATCGTAGCAGAGCCCGCATTCGATACAGTGTTCCTTGTCCTTTACCACCCGGTCGGGAACTGCCTGCGGGTGGGGTTTGTAGATGGCCTTTCGGACACCGACGCCGGCGTCGAACCGGCTGTAGACCTCAACAGGGCAGATCTGCACGCAGTCACCGCAGCCGGTGCAGGTGTCCATGTCGATATAGCGGGGGTGCCGGAGGATGGTGACGGCAAAGTGCCCGGGTGTTCCCGCGACACTTTTTACCTCGGAAAGGGTATGGATGCGGATGTTCGGGTGCCGCTGGACGTCCACCATCTTCGGGGAGAGGATGCACATCGAACAATCGTTTGTGGGAAACGTCTTGTCGAGCTGGGCCATGTGGCCGCCAATGGTTGGCTCGCGCTCCACGAGGTGGACGGTGACCCCGTGGTTTGCGAGGTCGAGCGCTGCCTGGATCCCGGCAACGCCGCCACCTATGACAACAACCTCACTCATGGGTATATTCCCCGGCGAGTTTCACGTAGGAGGCTGCGTTCTGCACGATATGTTCGCGCTGAGCCGGTGTTGTCTGTTTGATCGCCTTACCCGGGACGCCGAGCACGACCGAGCCGGGCGGAACCTGCATACCCTCGGTAACCACTGCCCCGGCGCCGATGATGGTGTCTTCGCCTACCACAGCACCATTGAGGACAATCGCTCCCATGCCGACAAGCACCCGGTCTTTTATCGTGCAGCCGTGGAGGATCGCCCCGTGGCCTACGGAGACATCGCACCCGAGCGTGGTCGGGAACCCGGCGCTTGTGTGGACAACGCAGTTGTCCTGGATATTCGAGCGGTCGCCGATCGTGATACAGTCCTTGTCGGCCCGGATCACGGCCCCGAACCAGATGCCCACATCGGCACCCACGGTAACCTTCCCGACAACGGTTGCATTGGGGGCACACCAGAGCGGTGTCCCTGCAATCTTCCCATCCATACCCATAATACCATAGGAACTTAAGATACAGAGAGTATGAAGGTTATGGTAGGGGGCACGTTCGACCCGCTGCACGACGGCCACAAGCGTCTCCTGACCCGCTCGTTCGCGCTTGCGGGGCCCGACGGCGAAGTCGTGATCGGGCTCACGACCGATGCCTTTGCGAGCCGCAAGGTCCACCCGATCCACCCGTTTGCCGAGAGGAAAGCAGACCTGGAGCGGTTCATTGCCGAAGGGATAGTGGCATCTGCCCCGGAAAAGAAGTACGCGACCCGCTGGGAGCTCGAACCCTTAAGCGACCGGTTCGGGTCGGCGCTCGACGCGGATTTCGATGCGATTGTCGTTTCCGAGGAGACGCTTCCTGTCGCAGTCGAGATCAACAGGATGCGCCGGGAGAAGAAGCTGCGCAAGGTAGACATCCACCAGATCACATGCGTTCTCGCGGAAGACGGGCGCTGGATCTCCTCGACCCGGATCTGGCGCGGGGAGATCGATACCCACGGGCACCTGATCCATGCGCCGGAGCAGAAGTAATCCCCTTGGCAAATTTCCTTTTTTGCGGTTTTTAAAAAAAGTGACTCCCGGGATGCGGGGAGTAAAAATCAGATAATGTAACTGGTGATGTCTTTTGTTATCACCGAGTCGCAGTAGAGGCAGCGCAGGCCCTTGCCGTCCGGGAGCACGGCAAACCTGCTCTTGATCGGCTCGTTTGTCCGGGTGATACAGCCGGGGTTCGGGCACCGCACGCTCCCGACAATCATGGTCGGGACCTCGACGCCTTCTTTCTCGCAGACCTTAAAGTTCCGGACGATATTGATCGTTGCGTTCGGGGAGATGAGCGCAATCCGGTCTACTTCCTCTTTTAAGAGTTCCCGGTTGGAGATCTTGACGATGTCCTTTTTCCCCTTGTTCTTGCTCGGGACGTTTGTGGCAATCGAGAGGGATTCGAGCGTTGTTCCCGCGATCCCGAGGATCTTTATGACATTGAGCGCTTCCCCGGCGTCTATATGGTCGATCACGGTGCCGTTTTTAATCCGCCGGATCAGGAGACCCTCCCCCACGTCTTCCCCGGCATCGGTCGTTGCTGCGATGTGCTTCATTTCATCACGTCCAGGAGCATTGCCATCCGGACCGGCACCCCGTTTTTCGACTGTTCGAAATATTTTGCATGGGGTGTTGCATCGAGCCTCGGGTCGATCTCGTCCACCCGGGGGAGCGGGTGGAGGACGATTAAGTGCTTCTTTGCTCCTGCGAGCAGTTCGGGAGTGATCCGGTAACTGGAGGCCACGTTGAAGTACGAAGCCGGGTCGGGGAAGCGTTCGCGCTGGACCCGGGTCACGTACAGGACATCGAGGTCGTTTACTATCTCTTCAAGGGAATCGTGGACAACGATCTCCATCCCCTTCCCGGTCAGGTAGTTCACGAGGCCCGGCGGGAGTTCGAGGCCCGGGGGAGAGACCGTGTGGAGCCTGACGCCGTAGAGGGAGAGCGCCGAGGCAAGCGAATGGGCGGTTCTCCCGTAGCG
>JAQWDG010000002.1:0-4107 GCA_028705545.1 Methanoregula sp.
CCGATCATATCTGCATGGAATCCCGTCCCGATCTCGTGCTTGCAAACGTCCTGCTTCCTGGCGGGCGCAAGGTGGATATATCGGTCCGGGACGGCCATGTCGTCCATGCCGGGGCACCCCTGCCGGCGGAACGGGTGATCGACTGCACGGGGCAGTTCGTTCTCCCGGGTGCGGTCGATGTCCACGTCCACATGCGGGGCGGGCCCCAGTCGGCAAAGGAAGACTGGGAGACGGGGAGCAGGAGTGCGCTTGCCGGTGGCGTTACGGTCGTTGTCGACCAGCCAAACACGGTCCCGCCGCTTACCGACCCGGCTGCCTTTTCCCGGAGGGTTGCCGATGCGCAGGCCCATTCGCTGTGCAGTTTTGCCATCAACAGTGCGGTGACGCCAAAGACCCCGATAGAGGCAATGTGGGGCGCCGGTGCCATGGCTTTTGGCGAGACCTTCTTTGCCCCGTCCAGTTATGGCGAGGCGCTCTCCGCTCCTGACCTTTCCCTCCTGCTCGGGCGCATCCATGCTCTCGGGGGCCTTGCCACCATCCACGCGGAGAGTGTCCTGCCCGGGGAGGACACCGGCCTTGCGGCGCACGATGCGCTCCGGTCGCCCGAAGGGGAACGGGATGCCGTGCTCGCTGTCCAGGCCTGCAATACCACGGGATGCCGGCTCCATTTCTGCCACATGAGCTCGGCGCTTTCCGTTGCAGCGGTAAAAGGAACCGTCGAGGTCACGCCCCACCACCTTTTCCTTTCCCGGGAAAGAGCACGCGACAACGATACCCGCTTTAAGGTCAACCCCCCGGTACGAAGCGAGCGCGAACGAAAAGCCCTGTTTGCCTGCTGGGACCGGATCGATGTGATCGCCTCCGATCATGCCCCGCATACGATGACGGAAAAAGCGCAGGAGTTTTCAATAGCCCCCTCGGGTGTCCCGGGGGTCGAGACCATGGTGCCTCTCCAGATGGCGGAAGTGCTTGAAAAGCGCCTCCCGCTCACCGATGTCATACAAAAGACCTCGACTGCCCCGGCTGCCCTGATCGGGAGCCCGCCGGCAGGGTTTGTGCCCGGCGACCGGGCCGATTTTGCGATCTACCCGAAAAAGGCTGTCACCATCGAACCAGACCTGCTGCACAGCAAATGCGGGTGGACGCCGTACGAGGGGATGAAGGCGGTCTTTCCCGCTATTGTGATCCGCGACGGTGCCGTGGTGTACGAGGATGGCGGGTTTACCCGGATTCCTCCCGTGTGGTATGCCGGCAGGGGATATTTTACAGACCCTGCACCTTCGAAACGGTAATGTGCCACGAACAACAGATGAATACACGTGCCGATATATGCGCACCCATAGGTCCCCGGGTGATCGAGTGGCAGATGCCTGGAAGTGATCCATGGGACAACCCGGGTGCGCGACAGGCATCGCCCGGCGCAAGGGTTTTATTCACCGGTGAAGTACGGCAGCAGCCACTCGTGATCCGCGTGTGTTTACGCCGGGCGACACTTTCACTAAAGGGAAGTCCTTTTCATGTCTGCGCAGACCGATGCTCTTTTTCCTGACAAAAACGGCACGCTCATTGCCATCGAAGTCTCCGCAGGTGCAAAATCCGATCTCTTTCCCTCAGGGTACAACCCGTGGAGGAAGGCCATCGGGTGCCGGGTTGCCGCCCCTGCAACCGAAGGAAAGGCCAACCGGGCTATAATCGCGCTCGTCAGCGCGGTCCTTGGCGTGCCCCGGTCTTCGGTCAGCATTGTTGCCGGCCAGACCTCATCGGTAAAAAAAATCCTCGTATCCGGACTTACGCCCGATCAGGTTGCCGGGCGGCTCATTTCCGGGAAAGATTCCTGATCCCGCAGGAAGAGTAATTAACCTACACTTTAAGTAATTCCACACGTTATATATAATTTATACCTATGATCAGGCACATCATTATTCGCATGATACATGGGGGTGCGTTTACGTGTATTCACCGGATACTACCAAGTACCTTATTCACATCAGCCTCAGCGCAGAGGGGGTGGTCGAGAAACCTGATGTAGTCGGCGCGATATTCGGGCAGACTGAAGGGTTACTCGGCGAAGACCTCGACTTGCGGGACCTCCAGAGAACGGGAAGGGTCGGCAGGATCGATGTCCAGATCACCAGCAAGAAAGGCGAGACTACCGGGGATATCCTGATCTCCACGTCCCTTGACCGGGCGGAGACCGCTATCCTTGCAGCGTCCTTAGAGACCATCGACCGTGTGGGCCCCTGCGTTGCGCAGGTGACCGTGCAGTCCATTGAGGATATACGGGTCAGCAAGCGCAAGAAGATCGTTGAAAGGGCAAAGGAGATCCTCATCGAGCGCTTCGATGACGGGGCGATCGACAGTGACGAGCTTCTCGACGATGTCCGCCAGACGATCCGGGTCGAGAAGATCGGGACTATCGGGGAAGAAAAACTCCCGGCCGGCCCCAATGTGCTGGAGTCCGACGCGATCATCATCGTCGAAGGGCGGGCAGATGTGCTCAATCTCCTCAGGTTCGGTATCAAGAATGCCGTTGCCGTGGAAGGTACCCACATCCCGGCATCGATTGTCGATCTCTGCGGGAAGAAGACCACGACCGCGTTCTTCGATGGCGACCGGGGCGGAGAACTGATCTTACGGGAACTTTTGCAGGTTGCAGACATCGACTTTGTCGCGTTCTCCCCCCGGGGAAAGAGCGTCGAGGACATGACGAGAAAAGAGGTCATAAAGACGCTCCGGAACAAGGTGCCGGTCGAGTACGTCCGCGACCAGTATTTCGAGGACACCGCTGACCTCCCGTCCGATCTCCGGCGGCCCGTCCGTGCCGCCCCGGCGCATGACGAGGAGGACCAGGAAACGGATGACCGTACTGCAGGTGCCGGGCAGAAGAAAGCCCGGGGAGGTACGGTAAAAACCCCGGTAACGATCCGCGACCACATGGAAGATGTCCGGGGAAAGAAGATTGCAAGGTTCCTGAACAGCGACATGACGGTGATCCGCGAGACCACGTCAGAGGAGGTGGAAAAAGCGGTCGATACGCTCGATTCCCCGGTCACCGGTATCGTGACCGACCGCAGCGTCGACCAGAAACTGCTCGACCGGCTCGTGTACAAAGGCGTGGAATATGTAGCGGCAAAAGATTTCAAAGGAATTATAAAAAGGCCGTTAAATATCCGGTTGATGAAAATAAGCTCGTAAATGGGGATTACACAAATTTATTTATGCATGGTGCGCCCCATGTAACACTTTGGTGTGGCAGTATGCATAAGGAAGAACTTATCAGTCTTCATAAGATGCTCTATGAGGTCAAGGACTATTTTGAGGAAGTCAACCCGGACCTGAAGTTCGCGCAGTACAATGCCCTCAAGATTACCCCTTCCCAGCTGCACAAGAGCAAGCTCGAGCATAAATATGCGATCTTTGTGCTGGGAAACGAGATCGCAAATGCAATGAAAGACGTTGATTATACCTCGTCTTCGCGGATATCGGCCCGGATGAAGGACCTGGCCGACAAGACGCTTAAGGAAATGGAATACGCATAAGGAAAATTTTTCTTTTTTTTTGGTGAATGCAGGGACGCCGGGCGTTCTGTGAACGCCGGGCCGCAGGATTTTCTCGTCCCCGCGTACGTGCAGGCCTACTGCTAAATTCGTGTACGTGCATCGATCGTTCATGCGGTACTATCCGGAACCGGAGAAAAATCTCGGCCTTGCGGCGGTCAATGCAGCGGTCGAGGCTGCGTTTGCCGATCACGGGAAAGGACTCGTTCAGATGCCACCCAAGGTGTATGTCACCCTGCCCGCGGGGGACTTCCGGACCATGCCGGCCTACCTGCCGTCCCTGGATATCGCAGGGGTAAAGATAGTAAATGTCCACCCGGAGAACCCCAAAAAGGGCCTGCCGTCAGTGATGGCACTTACGGTAATTCTCGATACGGCAACCGGGCGCCCCCATGCAATCCTGAACGCTACCCGGCTGACAGAGATGCGGACCGGGGCTGCCGGGGCCATTGCCGCAAAATACCTGGCACCGAAAAAGGAGTGCGTGCTCGGGGTCATCGGCACCGGCCGGCAGGCCGAGGCACAGGTCCGGGCCACCGCGCAGGAACTT
>JAQWDG010000002.1:4207-38691 GCA_028705545.1 Methanoregula sp.
GATGCGGACCGGGGCTGCCGGGGCCATTGCCGCAAAATACCTGGCACCGAAAAAGGAGTGCGTGCTCGGGGTCATCGGCACCGGCCGGCAGGCCGAGGCACAGGTCCGGGCCACCGCGCAGGAACTTACCATCACCGCAATACGCGTCTGGAGCCGGAACCCGGCCCATGCAGAAGCTTTTGCCGGACGGTTTCGTGAATTCGATGCGAAAGACGTCTCTATCGAAGCAGCCTGCGACTGCGACGTGCTCGTCACGACCACTCCTTCCCGCACCCCTCTCGTGAAAGACGAATGGATCCACGAGGGTATGCACATCAATGCAATCGGTGCCGACGCGCCGGGAAAGGAAGAGCTCGATCCGGCGATCCTGCGCCGGTCCCGGGTCTTTGTGGATGACCCGGCACAGGCCGTCCACTCCGGGGAGATCAATGTCCCGATCCGCCGCGGCCTCTATGCGGCAGGCATGATCGCAGGGACTCTCGGCGAAATCGTAACCGGCAGAAAGGGACGACAACGTCCCGGGGAGATCACGGTCTTTGACTCCACCGGGCTTGCGATCCAGGACCTGGCAATCGCGTCGATTGCCATGCGGCAGGCGGACTTCATGGAACTGCCGTTTGAATAACAGGGTCCGGAAGACCTCTGCCGCATCCCGTCAGGCATCTACCCGGCCGAGCCGGGAAGAATAAAAAAGGTCAGAATTAAAAAAGAGGAAGGTTACTGCTGTTTTGCATGTTCTTTCCATACCTTTTCCCGGTACACCGGGCCGCTGTTGTAGGTACAGAACGGGATGAGCTTGCCATCCGGTGTTGCATAGTGGATACAGCAGCGCTGGACGCGCTCGACATCGTAGTTGTAGCGGTCCATGAAGTGCATGGTCCCGATAAAGAGCGCGTTCCAGTGGAATTCCCGTAGTGCGTCGAAGTTCTGGCCGACAAGGGTCTTTCCGATCAGCTTCCAGAACTCGGCCGTGCTTTTCTTCTCTCCTTTCTTAAAGGATGCGTGGAGTTCTTTTACCCCCTCAAGAAGCGCCGCATACTTGTTGATGGCGCCGCCTTTCCTGAGTTTATCGGCCATCTGCTCGATCGCGGCAAAGAGGCTCTCCACGTCAACCATCCGGGTCACCGGGGTCATGCCGTCTTTTGTGACAAAGACGTACGTTGCCGCCCCGCAGTGTTCGTGGGCGGTAAACCGCACCTGCGGCCGGCCTGTGTATGCCTCCACCAGATCGGAGAAGGGCAGTACGCAGGGTACCGGGTAAAAGTCGCTTGTTTTTAAAATGCCACCAGTCTGCGTTTCAATATCGCCGATCAGTTCGGGGATCGTGATCCGTTCCCGGTCGATGTCCTCGTCTTTTGCTGCGCCGGTGAATGCCACCGGCTGGAAGTTGACGCCCCGCACAATCGAGATATGATCTGCGGCAAATTTCAGGATCTGCCCGACCTCCTGGTCGTTCCTGCCCTTGATGATGGTGGGCACAAGCACGGTGCCGATTCCTGCCTTGGTGAGGTTTTCAAGGGCCTTTAGGTGGATCTTCAAAAACGGGTTGGTCGCATCCGAGACCCCGTCAAAATGCAGGTATATCGTAGAAAGACCGGCATCCTTGAGCTGCTGGGCAAGTTCGGGATTGTTTGCCAGCTTCACGCCGTTTGTTGCGATCTGGACCTGCGGGAACCCCAGTTCCTTGGCCTTTTTTACGATCTCGACGAGGTCGTCCCGCATGGTCGGCTCGCCGCCGGAGAACTGCACGGCCGGTGCCGGGACGGGTTTCTCGTTCCGGAGCACCTGCATCATCTTCACAATTTCGTCGAAGGTGGGCTCGTACACAAAACCGCAGGCGCGGGCGTTTGCGAAACAGAAGTCGCAGTTGAGGTTACACCGGTTGGTGAGATCGATATTGGCGAGCAGCGTGCCCGAATGGTGATTGCTACAGAGACCACATGCCGTAGGACAATTGTCCGACGTTACCGGGTTCTGGGGATTGGTCACACCGCGGCCGACAGCATCGAACTGCTGGAACCGGTAATACATTGCCGGATCGGACCAGTAGACATACCTGAATTTCCCGTGTTCCGGACAGGTCCGGACGATCCAGATCTTTCCCTCTTCTTCAACAATATTCGCCTCGAGGACTTTCCCACAGACTGGGCAGAGGCTGCGTGTTTTCTTGATCTCCATATATCCACCCGATGCAGCATTGACTGGTATTGACAGGATTTTAGAGTAACTTTAATCTTTTTATCTGCTCTTTATTAGAGGTATTGGAGTGCAACATTATTAGTGCTGGGTCATTCATAATACCATTGCTCTCGACACTGCTTGCCGCTTTCTGGATTATGGTTCCTGCGTATGTCCCAAATCCCGTCGCTGCATTGTGCGGCGGCGGAACCCCCATTGATTTTAACCGGAACTTTTCGGACGGTAAAAGGATCCTTGGGGACGGCAAGACCTACCGCGGGCTTGTCTGCGGTGTAGCGGCAGGGATCCTCTGCGGGTGCCTCCAGATCTGGCTTGTCAGTACGTACCAGCTGGATCTACCCCGGCATACGCTGGCCTCGGTCACCCTCCTTGCCCTCGGCGCCCTTCTCGGGGACATGGCCAAGAGTTTCTTCAAGCGCCGGCTGGGAAAGGTTCGGGGAGAGGCATGGCCGGTTGCCGACCAGTTCGATCTTGTCATCGGGGCGTTTGTCCTGACGCTTATCTTTGACCCCGCGTGGATCCTGGCAAATATCACCTGGCAGGTACTGGTGGTGATCCTGATCCTGACCCCGCTCCTCCACCGCTCGGTCAACATCATCGGGTACCGGATCAAAGTCAAAAAAGAACCGTGGTGAATTCGCATGAACGCACTTGCAGACCTGTTGGTTCAGTATAAGGCGCTGGAGTTCGGGGACTTTACCCTTGCCTCCGGTGCAAAGAGCAAATACTATGTCGATGTGAAGACCGCCGTTACCCACCCGGATTTTTTAGCGCAGATCGCACAGGAGATCGCGCAGCGGTACGAGTTCGATATCGTGGCGGGCGTAGCGGTCGGCGGCGTGCCCCTTGCAGTTGCCGTCTCCCTTGCTGCAAAAAAACCCTTTGCCATCATCCGGGCCGAGGAAAAAGACCACGGCAAGAAGAATGTCATCATCGGGAACGTTGCAGGAAAGAACGTCCTTTTGGTAGAAGATGTCACTACGTCGGGCGGCTCGGCGCTCTACGGGATTTCCATGCTCCGTAACGCCGGGGCAACGGCAGACCGGGTCGTGACCGTGGTAGACCGCGAACAGGGGGCAAACGATACCCTGAAAAAGGAGGGAATTTCCCTCCTGCCCCTGGTAAAAGTGAGCGAGATCCTATAAAAAACGCGCTGCGGCGGTCGTCGGAAGCGTAAACAATTTTTAACCAATAGCGCCCATGTGATGGATATGAAGATCCTCGTTGTCGGGGGGGGTGGCCGGGAACATGCCATAGCTGCTGCACTCTCCCGCAACAGCGAAACCGCGATCTACTCTGTGATGGCAAAGAAGAACCCGGGTATTACCCGCATTGCAAAGGAATGCTGTATTGCCCGCGAGACCGATCTTGAGAAAGTCTCGGCGTTTGCAAAAAAGACCGGGGTTACCCATGCCGTTATCGGCCCGGAGAGCCCGCTCGAAGCCGGCATTGTCGACCGGCTCGAAAAAGAAGGGATCGCCTGTATCGGCCCCACAAAGGCGGCAGCCCGGATCGAGACCGACAAGGCATTCTGCCGCAACCTCATGACCCATCACCAGATCAGCGGGAACCCGGAGTACCGGGTCTTCCATGATGCGGATGAGGCCGTTAGGTTTGTAAAGGACCATGACGGGGACCTCGCCATCAAGCCAATCGGCCTTACCGGCGGAAAAGGCGTCAGGATCATGGGCGAGCAGGTCGATACGGCCGGCGCCATCGAATATATCCGCGAGATTAAGGGAGACGTTGTCCTCGAAGAGCGGCTCAAAGGGGAGGAATTCACCCTCCAGGCATTTGTCGACGGGACCCATATCGTGCCCATGCCGCTCGTGCAGGACCATAAAAGGGCCTTTGACGGCGATACCGGCCCGAACACCGGGGGGATGGGCGCATACTCGATGCCGGATCACCTCCTGCCGTTTGTGACCCGAAAGGACCTCACCGCCGCGCTCTCGATCATGATCTCCGTTGTTGCCGCAATGGCAAAGGAAGGGTCCCCGTACAAGGGCATCCTTTACGGCCAGTTCATGAACACCGCACAGGGCCCGAAAGTAATAGAGTTCAATGCCCGGTTCGGGGATCCCGAGGCAATGAACGTGCTCACGCTCCTTGCTTCCGATTTTGCCGGGATCGTGTCATCGATTACTGACGGCACCCTCTCCGCGTCAAAGGTTGCTTTCGAACCTGCGGCAACGGTCTGCAAGTACCTTGTCCCCGAAGGCTACCCGACAGCACCGCAGGTGAACAAGCCGGTCTCCCTGGGGGATATGGGAAGAGCGATCCTCTATTACGCAAATGTCGATGAGACTGCGGGGGAGTTAAAAACGCTCACTTCGCGGACACTGGCCTTTGTCGGGAAAGCGCCGACTCTTGCCGGGGCAGAAGCGATTGCGGAACACGCGGCATCGGGCGTTAAAGGAAGCGTCCGTCACCGCAGGGATATCGGGACGCAGGCCCTGCTCGACCGCCGGATCGCCCACATGAAGGAGCTATAATGAAAAAAGATTTCCTTTCCATCCTGGATGTCAATAAGACCGAACTCGACGAGATCATCACCGGCGCCGAACGTCTCAAGCGCCAGAAGCGGGCCGGCGTCCCGCACGAGCTCCTCCGGGGCATGTCCCTTGCCATGATCTTCGAGAAGTCCTCGACAAGGACCCATATCTCGTTTGAGGTCGGGATGCACGAGCTTGGCGGCCATGCGCTTTTCCTGAATGCAAAGGACCTCCAGATCGGGAGGGGGGAAGAGATCCGCGATACCGCACGGGTAGCGTCGCGCTACGTCTCTGCCATCATGATCCGTGCCTACCACCACAGCACTATCGTTGACCTTGCCACCCATGCCACCGTGCCGGTGATAAACGGGCTCTCCGACCACGAGCATCCCTGCCAGCTCCTTGCCGATATCCTGACAATAAAGGAGCACTTCGGCGACACCCGGGGTCTCCGGATCGCGTGGGTTGGCGACGGGAACAATGTCTGCAACTCGCTCGTGCTCTCGACTGCACTCACGGGGATGGAAGTCACCGTGGCAAGTCCGAAGGGGTACGAGGTTGCACCGGAACTTGTCAGTCAGGCACAGGGTCTCGGCGGCAAAGTCTCGCTTGCAAAGACTCCCAGAGAGGCGGTAAAAGACGCACAGGTGATTGTCACCGATACGTGGATCTCGATGGGCGACGAGGCGGAAAAGGAAAAGCGGCTTTGTGCCTTCCACGGATATACCGTCAATGACGAGCTCGTAAAACATGCCGACCCGGATGCCCGCGTGCTTCACTGCCTGCCGGCGCACCGGGGCGAGGAGATCACCGGTGAAGTGCTCGACGGCCCGCAGAGCCTTGTCTGGGACGAGGCGGAGAACCGGCTCCATGCCCAGAAAGCGCTCCTGGTGAGACTCTTAAAAAAATAGAACCGGTCTTGTGTACCCGGATAATTCATCAGATACGCGGGTCGCCGGTCAGGATTCAATAAATTTACGGACGTTTTCTATCATTTCTTTCTCGATCTTTTCGGCAACATCGCGTTTTGCCCGGAATGCAAGAAGTTCCCGTTCATCGCCGTCCATGTTGGCAAAATAAAGTTTCTGCTTGCGCTCCACCACGTCGACATCGTATTTTTTTGCGAGATCTATGATGATCCTGCGGGGAACTCCCGGGGGAATGATCACATCGAACAACTCTTCGCTTACGTCATCGCTGACGGGAATATCGGTACCTGGTCCTTCTGCCATGGTTCTCCTCACTTACCTATTTTGATCCGCCGGCTCATAATACAGGGCCCGCCGCGCACTCCCCCGATGGGGTTTTTCGGTTTTCCGAGCGAGTTCATGCACCGCCCCATCAGGGAAGCACCGCGGGCAAGGCCGTCGTCGACAAAGACCAGGTGGTCGTTTGGATCGTCAAAGAGGTTCCTCTCGATAATACCGTCGAGGATATACTCGGGTTTCCTCCCCGAGATCGCCGCCCTTCCGGTAAACCCGATGGAGGAGTTCTTCGGGACGAGGTTTTCTTTGACCGCAACATCGATCATCCGCAGGGCCATCTTCGCGCAGACCCGGTCGACTACCTCGTTTAACGTCGAGAGGTTGTAGTCCTTGTGGATCTCGGCACCAATTACAGAGAGCTTGTCGAGATCGCTGCTGTTTATCCCGCAGTCGCACCCGATCATGGCCACGTGGGATTCTATGGCGAGTTTTGCATTGACCGGTACCCTCCCGAACCGGTCCCGGTCCGGTGGGACAATGCGGATATCGATGTGCTCGTGGCAGCGGTCCACAAACTCGTCGATGACCTTACGGTTGCCCCCCGAGAAGAATCCCCCGGTTACGCTGTGCTCGCCGAAGATATCGAGGGCTGTACCGGTCCGCTCCTGGACAAGACCCGTGCCCCGCACAATAGCGTCAGGGATTGCCCCGGCAAGGCCGCAGAAGTTCCCGATGGTCTTTGCAAAAGGACTGGGAGCGTCGGCAGCTACGTCGCTTGTGATCCGCCCGTCGAGAGTTGTCCCGAAATCCATGGATACGCAGGGATTCCGGAAATCGACCGGGGTCCACTTTGCCCCTTCCTTGATCCCGGCCATGGCAAGCTCTCCTTCCATCTCGTTTGCGACCATCTCGACCCCGGTCGAACCCACCGGCGGGATGACCCCGGCAACTGCACCGACAAAGACAACCTTGTCGGCAAAACTGAAAGGCTGGAGTTTTTCCGGCTGGTTTGCTTTTGCCATCGGCGGCGTCATCTTCTTTGGCGGGACACCGGCCTCAAGGCAGCCGTTTGCAAGTGCAATCACAAAGTCCCCTACCTGGTCCGGGGACTCCATCTCAGCGACGACCCCGGTACTGCGGACAACGAAATCGAGATCCTTTTCGATATCGAGATGCGCCTCCTGATGGCATTGGATAAGAGTGTCCCTGACAAGTTCTGTCACGGCCTTCCGCGAGAGTTTTGTCCCGTCCAGGGTCTCGCCAAAGACTTCTTCGCCGGGCCGGGGCGGTCGGATATCCCGGCTCATGCTCACGGTCTTGTTGATCACATAAGACTTGCCGGTTTCGAGGCTCACCCCGGTGAGGATGCATTTGGTGGTGGTATTTCCCATCTCCACCGATGCGACGATAAAATAAGGTTTGTTCTTATATTCCGGGATCTGCATCCCGGCGCCATGTGAAATGGACGGCGGTTGCGGGCTTTCTACGATATGGGGTTTAGGTTTGGTAAAGCGGGAAAAAAAACCGGCGCACATATGATCCGATCGGATTGTCATTGGATATATGTTTCTTTTTCACGTATGCAGAAGAGGCGGGAAAGATACAAGGTCCGGGCAGGTATGGATCCCGGTATACTGCCATACCAAAAAAATTATTTTTTCCCGGTCTTCTTTTTCGTCTTCTCGTTCATCGCGTGGACGAGCCGGGCCTGGATCCCGAAGTACCGGGACACCCCGATTGCATCGCACTGGTCGATGGACGAGCTGTCAAAGGAAACAAGGTCGCCGGAGTAGATCGCCTGCGGCGAGCTGCGGCCGAGGATCCTGACGCTCCCCTTGTAGAGTTCGAGATCGACTTTCCCGTTCACCCGCTCCTGGGTCGTGTCGATAAAGGCGTTGAGCGCTGCATACAATGGTTCGTACACAAGGCCCTTATAGGCGAGCTCGGACCACTTGTCGTCTACCATGCGCTTGAACGCAAGTTCGGACCGGGTAAGGACAAGACCTTCGAGGTCGCGGTGTGCGGCAAGGATCACGGTCGCTGCCGGGTGCTCGTAGTTCTCCCTTGCCTTGAGGCCGAGGATACGGTCCTCGATCATGTCGTTCCGGCCGATCCCGTGTTTCCCGGCAAGGATGTTGAGCCTGTTGATGAGGTCGATGCCGGAGAGTTTCCTGCCGTTGATGGCGACCGGCACTCCCTTAACAAACGTGAGCGTGATCTTCTCCGGCTTTGCCGGGGCCTTCTCGGGCGCGACTGTCCAGAGGTAGATCTCCTCGGGGGGGTGGAAGTCCGGCTCTTCGAGCCTTCCGCCCTCGATACTTCGGCTCCAGCAGTTCTCGTCCATGCTCCACGGCTTGTCCTTTTTCACCGGTACGGGGATGTTATGGTCTTTCGCGTACCCGATCTCCCAGTCCCGGGTCAGGTTCTGCTCCCGGATGGGCGCAACGACATCGAATCCCGCAGCGCGGATGATAAAATCAAAGCGGAGCTGGTCGTTTCCCTTCCCCGTGCATCCGTGGGCAATTGCGGTTGCCTTCTCTTTTCTGGCAATCTTTACAACTTCTTCTGCGATAAGAGGACGGGCAAGCGAGGTCCCCATCGGGTATCCCTCGTACGAACCGTTCGCCCGGATCGCCGGAAAGATATGGTCTGCAACGAATTTTTCCCGGACATCGACCGTGTAATGCTTGTCAGCAAGCTTTCTGCCCTTCTTCGTCGCCACATCGATCTCTTCGTCGCGCTGGCCGACGTTGACTGCAACCGTCACGACACGGTCGTAATCGTACCGCTCCTTTAAAAGCGGGATGCAGATGGAGGTGTCAAGGCCCCCGGAATATGCAAGGATAATCGTTCCTTTTCCCATAATGGATACTTCCGTTGATTAGGAATGGGATGTTTCCCCATATATGTCAAAGGGTGTTAGTAAAAAACCCCGGGAGAAACCCCGAGAATACAAAACAAAGAACAAAATTGGGTTGTCCAGAAGGTATCTCCTGGACTCAAGGTATGGTGCCGCCTTAGTTTACAACAATCAATCCGGTTGTGTCCGGCTGGAAGAGCGTACCGAAATTATAGGTCCCCTTCTTGTCGAAGGTTACGTTATAGAACCCCTTGTACGGAATGTTTACGGTCTTGATGACAGACTGTGACATAATTCCGATTGGCTGAATACCATGGGGCTTGAGCGGGTCTGCATTGTAGAAGACAATCTTCGTGCCGACCGGGATATAGATCGTTCCCGTGGGTGTCATCGTGAGGGAGTCCTTAAAGGTGATAATCTTTTCCGGAACCGGGGTTGCTACGGTGGTCGGGACAGCGGTTGCAGTTACATTGGGCGTTACGTTCGCGGTTGCAACAGTCGTCGGAACCTCGGTCGGGACAGCGGTTGCAACAGTCGTCGCGACAGTTGTCTCTGTCGGCGTTGTGGGGGTCGTGGTCTGGGATGTGCATCCCGCGAACAGGATCCCGATAAACAGGACTACAAGAACAACAAGAAATTTCTTCATGCATGATTTTTTGCTATCTCGCTATTTAAGAGTATTCTCTTGAAATACGTGTGAACGGCCGGCCCTTGAGTCCTGCCCATCCACAGGGAATCGGCAATGCTAAAAGAGAGTGCAGTCCTTTCCCGACGGTATTATGCGAGATAGTGACTGATCGGTTCGAGGGTTATCTTTTCGCGCTTGATGGCATCGATCGCAAGCGCTGCCGCACGCGCCGCCTGGATCGTGGTGATATAGGGGATGCCGAAATCGACTGCCGCACGCATGATCTGGTAGTGGTCCTGTCGGGACTGGCGGTCCTGCGGGGTATTGATGATGAGCCGGATCTCCCCGTGGTGCATCATGTCGAGCACGTTTGGCGAACCTTCCTGAACTTTCCGCACCAGGTGCGCTTCGACTCCGGCATCGTACAGATAATCCACGGTCCCTTCCGTCCCGTAGAGAGTGAGGCCGAGCTCGCGCAGCTTCCGTGCAATCGGGATCACTTCGTCTTTCTGCTCGATATTGACCGAGATAAAGATATTCCCCTTGAGCGGAAGTTCGTTGTCGGCCGAGATGCAGGCCTTGTAGAATGCGAGGCCAAAGTCGTAATCGATCCCCATGACCTCGCCGGTACTCTTCATCTCCGGCCCGAGCATCGTATCGACACCGGCAAGTTTTGCAAAGGGCAGGAGCACCTCTTTTACCGCAACGTGCCTGATGGTTTTTTCCTTAAAGCCCAGGTCGTGCAGTTTCTTTCCAATCATCACCTTTGCCGCGATCTTTGCAATCGGGAGGCCGGTTGCCTTCGAGACAAACGGGACCGTACGGCTCGCCCGGGGGTTGGCCTCGATGATATAGACAATGTTGTCCTTTACGGCCATCTGGATGTTGACGAGACCGACAACGCCGAGGCCGAGCGCGATCTTTTTCGTATATTCACGGACGGTATCTACGATCTCCTTTGAGAGGGACTGGGTGGGGATAACACAGGCAGAGTCTCCCGAGTGGATGCCGGCCTGCTCGATGTGCTCCATGATCCCGCCGATGAGCACATCTTTACCGTCGCAGACCGCGTCCACGTCCAGTTCTACGGCGTTCCGGAGGTATGAATCGATCAGCACCGGGTGGTGCTGGCTGACCCGGACCGCCTCTTTCATGTAAGTCTCAAGTTCAGAGGTGTCGTGCACGATCTCCATTGCACGCCCGCCAAGCACGTAGGATGGGCGGACAAGGACCGGGTAGCCGATCCTCTCGGCCTTCTCCTTTGCCTCGGCCTCGGAATACGCGGAACTGTTCGCGGGGCTCGGGATGTTGAGTTTCGTGAGCATCACGCTGAACCGGTCGCGATCCTCGGCGATATCCATCGCATCCGGAGTAGTCCCGAGGATCCTTGTTGGAAGGCCCAGGCGCTTCATCTCCTTTTCAAGGGGGACGGCAAGGTTGACGGCGTTCTGGCCGCCGAACTGGACCATCACTCCGTAATAGGAGTCGGTCCGGAGGATGTTGGTGACATCTTCGAGCTGCATGGGCTCAAAGAAAAGCCGGTCGGAGGTGTCGAAATCGGTTGAGACCGTCTCGGGGTTGTTGTTGACGATATGGACTTCCACGCCCTCTTCCCGCAGCGCCTTTACTGCGTGCACCGTGCAGTAGTCGAACTCGATGCCCTGACCGATCCGGATCGGACCTGAACCGAGGATGAGGATCTTCTTTCGGTCGTCCTTTACGATCTCGCTTGTCGCATCGTGCGTGGAGTAGAAGTAGGGTGTGACCGCCGGGAATTCCGCAGCGCAGGTATCCACCATCTTGTACACCGGGATGCCTGCCAGTTCTTCAATCGCCGTTACCTCTTTCCCGCTGATTGCCGCAATCTCGGCGTTGGTAAACCCATATGTCTTTGCGTACCGGATATCGGCATCGGTCGCGCCGGCCGCGAGGCGTTTTTCCAGGTCGACGATATTTTTGATCTTTTCGAGGAAAAACGGCACAATCGAGGTGAGCTGCGCGATCTCTTCTACCGTGAAGCCCTGCCGGAACGCATCGAAGAGGCAGTGGAACCGCTCGTCGGTCGGCCGGGAAAGGATCATCCGGATCTCGCTTGGGCTCGTATGGATCCGGACATCGGTATCGATCGAACGCTTGGCCTTGACGAAGGCTTCTTCGAGCGTACGCCCGATCGCCATGACCTCCCCGGTGCTTTTCATCGATGTGGTGAGCGTCCGGTCGGCGCCCTTGAATTTATCAAACGGCCAGCGGGGGACTTTCACGACCACGTAATCGATGGTCGGTTCAAAGGACGCCGCGGTGCAGCCGGTGACTGAATTTTTGATCTCGTCGAGGTGAAGTCCTACGGCGATCTTTGCTGCCACCCGTGCAATCGGGTACCCGGTCGCTTTCGATGCAAGCGCAGACGAACGCGAGACACGGGGGTTGACCTCGATGACCCGGTAGTTTCCGTCTTTGAACGCAAACTGGATGTTGCAGCCGCCCTGCACGTCGAGGGCGCGGATGATGTGGATGGCGGCGCTCCTCATCATCTGGAACTCGTCATCGCGGAGCGTCAGGATCGGGGCAACGACCACGCTCTCACCCGTGTGGATACCCATGGGGTCCACGTTCTCCATGCTGCAGACGATGATGCAGGTATCGGTTGCGTCCCGCATCACTTCGAACTCCAGCTCCTTCCAGCCCATCACGCTCTGTTCGATGAGAACCTGGTGGATACGGGAGCGGGAGAGGCCGAGTTCAACGATCCGGGTCAGCTCCTCGCGGGTCCGGCCGATACCGCCGCCGGCTCCGCCGAGAGTGTAGGCCGGGCGGACAACCGCCGGCAGGCCGATCTTTTCAATTGCCTCGTCGATCTGGCTTAAGGTGTTGATGACGATGCTCTTTGGGACCGGCTCGCCGATCTCGTTCATGAGGTCACGGAATTTCTCCCGGTCCTCTCCCTTGTAGATCGCTTCGAGCGGTGTCCCCAGGATCTCGACGCCTTTGAGCGCACCCATCTCGGCGAGCTCTGCGGTGAGGTTGAGGCCGGTCTGGCCGCCCATACCGGAGAGGATGCCGTCGGGCTTCTCCTTCTCGATGATCTTTGCGATGATCTCCGCCCGGAGCGGCTCGATGTAGATCCTCTCCGCCATCTCCGGATCGGTCATGATCGTTGCAGGGTTGGAATTGACCAGCACTACCTCGATCCCCTCTTCACGGAGCGAGCGGCACGCCTGCGATCCCGAGAAGTCGAACTCCGCTGCCTGCCCGATCTGGATCGGCCCCGATCCGATGAGGAGGACTTTTTTGATGTCCGTGCGCTTCGGCATTATTCCAGCCTCCGGAAGAGTGCGTCAAAGAAATGCGCTTCCGTATCCCGCGGCCCGCCATGCGCTTCGGGATGGAACTGCACGGTCGTGAGCTTTAAGTCCTCGTTCTCGAATCCTTCCACGGTGCCGTCGTTGACATTTGTGTAGGTGACCTTACAGCCCTCGGGAAGGGAATTCGCATCGACTGCAAACCCGTGGTTCTGGGTGGTGATGAAGATCCTCCCGTCCTTGTACTTTACCGGCTGGTTTGCCCCGCGGTGGCCGAACTTGAGCTTGTAGGTGTCGCCGCCAAGGGCAAGGGCCGAGACCTGGTTACCCATGCAGATCCCAAAGACCGGGAGTTCTCCCAGCAGATCCTTTATGCAGCGGATCGCATCCGGCGCCTGCTTGGGGTCGCCCGGGCCGTTGCTGACAAAAAGCGCGTCCGGCTTGCAGGCCATGACCTGATCGGCCTTTGCATTGTAGGGGAAGACATACAGGTCGCCGTTCCTCTTTGAGAGGCTCGTGAGCATGTTCTTCTTTATCCCGAGATCGATGACGGCAATCTTCTTCCCGGTGCCGGGGATGTGGTAGGCTTCCTTACAGGAGACTTCAGGGATGGGGACGATATCGCAGATGGTCGGGCTCTTTTTGGCGAGCGCCACGGCATATGCGCCATCGTCGCTTCCCACGACAAGCGCTGCCCGCATGGTGCCGTGCACCCGGGCCTTGATGGTCAGCGCGCGGGTGTCCACGCCGGTCATGCCTAAAAGACGTTGTTCTTCAAAAAAGGTTCTGATGGAAGGGAGGTGTTCGGGTTTTTCACAGATTTCCTTGGTGATGCACCCAAGGGCACATACCCGTGGATTCTGGAAGTTTTGTGGATCGACACCGTAGTTGCCGATCAGGGGAAACGTAAACATCAGGATCTGGCCGAAATAACTGGGATCTGTCAAAGATTCCATGTACCCGGTCATCTGGGTGTTAAAGACCAGTTCTCCTGCGCATTCCCCCTCTGCCCCGAATCCTTCACCTGTTACAAAGTCCCCGTCCTCGAATCCCAGAACCGCCTTCATGGTGTCCATATCTTATGTGCCGGGGTAGTTATTAACGCTGATGCAAACGGCCATAAGGCCGTTTTTTTGTTGTGTGTCCCCATCGGCATTACGCCGAAAAACGACAGGGGATCCATAAAAAAACACGATCCCCGGGAAAAAACTGCGGACCCGGTCTTCCTTTATCCTTACGATTATATAGTCCCGGCTGCAATTCCCACGTATCAAAAGGTGCTTTGATGCCAACCCATGTGAACGGGAAAGACAAAGGACAGGTTATGTTGTATGCGCTCTCGACCTGCCAGTGGTGCCATAAGACGAAGGTGCTGCTCGAATCGCTTGGTATTGCGTTCGATTATGAATATGTCGATCTGCTCGAAGGAAAAGAGCAGGACGATGCCATGGCAAGGATTGAGCGTTGGAACCCGGCCGGATCGTTTCCCACGATCATTATCGGCGACGACCGAGCCATTATCGGTTTCCACGAGGACGAGATACGGGAGGCGTTTGGTGCATGATGCCGGGTATCACTGAGGCGGAGATTGATGCGGCGTATTCGGCCTACAAGACCGATGCGGAGAAGAACGGCTACCGGCTGAACCCGGATGTGGAGTTTGTCAAAAACCTTATCCGCGGCCTCTTAAAGAACGGGCAGCGCTACGGATACCGGGCCTGCCCCTGCCGGCTTGCATCAGGAATTAAGGACCAGGACCTCGACATTGTCTGCCCCTGCGATTACCGGGACAGCGATATCGAGGAGCACGGCGCCTGTTACTGCGCCCTGTACGTGAACGAGGCCATTGCCTCGGGAAAGCAGAAGGTCGCACCCATTCCCGAACGCCGGCCGCCCCGGTCCGAACGTATGAAAGCCGGTTCGATCAAGGTCGCGTCAGCGACCGAGCGCCCGGTCTTTCCCCTCCCGGTCTGGCGCTGCAAGGTCTGCGGGTATCTCTGCGCACGCGAGCAGCCGCCGGGGATTTGTCCGATTTGTAAGGCGACGAAGGAGCGGTTTGAGAGGTTTGTGTAATTTTTTATTTTGTTATAGGACTGCTTGGGAATGGAACTTGAAGTACATTGATGCACGGATGAGATTTCAAGTCCAGATCGATACTCTTTGCTTTTGATTTAGAGGGCAATTATTCATTAAACAATTTTGAAAATATTCTTTGCAATACAATATGTTCAAGAACTTCACGATATGCAGAAGCAGTGTCACATTTTTCAACTAACTTTAAAATATTTGATTTATCTTCTAAAGACTCCCCCATTGATTTTATGAGATTTGTATCTATGAAATCTGATGATGCCTCTTGAATTATATTGATATTGCTTAACACCAAGGCTTTGAACTCATTCAAATCAATTTCATCATTAATAATTTCCATAATGTTTTCTATCTGTTGTTCTGATGTAAAGAAGTCAGTATATGATTTTTTTAGTTTGCTTTGAAATTTATTTACTGATTCGATACTCTCGAATTTTTGGTTTTGATCCTTGTAATTTAATTGTAAGTCTATTACAGGTTTCGAACTTTTTCGTCCTCGTGGAAAAATTAACTCTTTAATGGCTCTAAATGAGTCAGGATCCTTTCTCAACTCTCTAAAAAATTCCACGTACGTGATATTAGGGTCAATGCAACCCTTTATCCATTCAATAAATTTTGAATAATCTACATCATTGGGGTAATGTTTGTTTAGTGCAAACTGAAAGAATGCTTTAAAACTTGTCTCTCTTGAGATTATTTGTTTGATAGTGGTTAAATACAACTGAATTTTTGAGCTTACCTTTGTTTCCAATCTCGATAAATAAAATTGATACACCCCCAAAAGGATCCCTAACACGGTAATTGCCTGATAAAAATTACTGGTAAAATGATATACTAAAATATTAAAATGTAAACCGAAGATATTTATTACTAAATAACACAATCCAAACCAACTAATCCAAACGATTAATAAGGGAAATAATTCATACGATACATTAAAAAAGAATTGTTTAAAGATTGCAAGAAAAATGTTTTTTAAGGGGAAATTAATTGATTCATTGTTCTTACAGTCTTTGACACATTTTTCATCATCTTTCTGTTTTTCTGATTTGCTTAGTTTTTTCCGGTTAAATAAGAGCGAAATGAAGTTACTTTTTAATATCAATAATGAAATAATAAAGGCTGAAATGTAAATTATTGAAATCCAGACATTAAAATTTTCAATTAGCAAATAAAAAATACCTGCTAGAATCAAATTTGCTATTACAAATGAAATTAATTCTAAAAATTTCAAGTACCTCAGAAAATTTTCTGTAAAATATTTTTTTGAAATTTCCATCCCGCTCACTAATTATGCATTTCTATGCGAGATGATAAAATTTACTTTGATCCTTATACCCCTTGGTTTATTTTAATGGAATCTAGGATTTTTCCGGATTAGCATGTCTTCGTTGAGGCTGCGATTTTCTTTTTGGGGCAAGACATGTAATTGATCCGCCGCGGGGGCACCCCGTCGGGGGCGGCGGCGTTCCTCGCATTGGGTCATCCCTGTGAGAAAACCTTCATCTCACCCCATCCCCCACATAGAATGAATCCCGGCAAAGGTGACCTCCCACGTCCAATACCCTTGAAGTACTCGTCGAAAAGCTCCTGGATGATAATGAAGGGACGCGGTGGAATGCAGCAGAAGCGCTGGGCCGGCTCGGGGACCTGCGGGCCGTGGAGCCCTTGATCGATACCCTCTGGGATGACGATGAACGGGTGCGGAAAAAAGCTGCCTGGGCTCTTGGCATACTCGGGGATCCCCGGGCCCTTCCCCCCTTACAGAGACTCTACCGGATGGAGCGGGAGGATGCCCGGGACATCATCCAGGAAGCAATGGATATGATCAAACAGGGCATAGCCGAAAAGATGGAGTGAGTGAGTACCGTGCTTCCCGGTCGCCCCCCTTTGCAGCGGGAGTGCGGCTCATGGGGATATGGGGCGACAGCACCCGTTTGCATGTTACTGTTTCCAGGCCGGAAACTGCAAACCTGCTGTACGGTTTTTCTTAAAAAAGAGCGGATCGGTTGTTTGAGGATTTTTAAAAAAAAGATCGGGCCGCGGGCCGGCACTTTTAAAAAAAAAAACTAATGGTCACCGTGACCAGTAAAAAAAACGGTCACCCCCTACCCCTTACTTTGCACGCAACAAAAAAACTGGTCGGGTCGACCGATCTCAGTGATCGGTCAGGGTGACCACACTTCTTCCAGTACCGCGACCTGCGTTTCCCCTGGAACTTCAGACGAGAAGGGGTGGTCACCCTGACCGTACTCGATCAGAGGTCGGGGTGACCGATCTTTGACATTGGTCGGGTCGACCATGGATCCATGCGGATTTTCGGTCACCCCCTACCCCCAACTTTGCATGCAACAAAAAAATAGGTCGGGTCGACCGATCTCAGTGATCGGTCAGGGTGACCTCTTTTATTCCAGTTTCCCGACCGGTGTTTCCCCTGGAATTTCAGATCAGGTTGGTGGTCGCCCCCTTCCCATGTCCCGCACAAAAGGGGTAGGGGAGGGGCCGGACGCGGGACAGGGGGATACCCCCGGTCCCCTCTTTTCCCACCCGGGTGTCCTGCCCCCATCCAAATACTAAAAATACCGTTTCCACCAACCTGTTATGCATGAGTGATCCCGTCACGGTCGAGATTGTCGGCCTGAAATACTCGTCCTGCTCGCCGTTCCCCTGCGATGCAGACCGCACCTGCGGCCTCTCCGAATGCCACCCGTCAGGAAGACTCACGAAAGCCTTCGATGCCCTCAGTGCGGTATTAAAAGAGACCTACGGCGACAAAGTAGATGTCAGGCTCACGCTCATCGACGACAACGTGCCGGACCACATCCGCGCAATCCTCGAAAAGGACTATCCCCCTATCCCCATGGTCCTCGTGAACGGCAGGCTCACCCGGATCGGCAGGATCGCCCTCGACCGAATCAAAAACGAGATCGAACAGTGCCGGTAAGAGGCACCGTCTTTTTTTAGCAGATCCGGCTCAGGACCCCGGTACCGAGATCGTAATAAAGCCCGTGAACCCCGATCTTCCCCTCCGCCACGGCATTTTTTAAGAGCGGGTAGGTGTGCAGGTGCTCGATCTGGAGCCGAACGTTCTCCTGCTCGATAAGCCGGTAGCGTTCTTCCTGTTCCTGCACGGTAGTTGGGGGAGAGATATTCTTGTCCACCCGGGTCTTTGCATCGCGGGCATTGTTGAGCCAGAGCGGAATATAAGCGTCTGTACTCTCGTGATCCAGCGCCCGGATCGCCCCGCAGTTCGAATGTCCGCAGATCACCACGTCGCTCACGTGGAGATGGGAGACCGCATATTCGAGCACCGTTGCAAAGTTCCAGTCATGGATTGGCACAATGTTCCCGATATTGCGCTGGATAAAAAGTTCCCCGGCTTTTGCCTGGGTAATATGACCGGTCTGTAACCGCGAATCCGAACACCCGATCCAGAGCACGGTCGGGTGCTGCGCGTTTACCAGTTCGCGGTAGTGGTCGATATTCGGCGTAAAATCGGATTCGCGGAACTTGTAGTTTCCCAAAAGAAGGTTGTCGATCATCAGCAATACCTCATGCACACACAATGAAAAGCGGCAGTCCTCACCCCACCGCCTGTATGGAGACTCCATTCCGGGCTATCATAAATATTGCTATTTATCCGGATAGGAAATACAGGGAAAATCCGGGACTGTTTTGACCGGTACAGCCCGTATTGCCGGTAAAAAGCCGGGCGGGCTGACCGCACACGGGGGTATGGCCGCCGTAATCCCTGGTCCCCCAGATATCGTACCAACCCGGCGTTGCATTGTTGGGTACTACCCATTAAAAACAAAAATCAGGGCCCGCCCAGCCGGAAATCACCTCAACCTATAAGCTGGATCAGGAAAAATAATGGAGGACTCATAAAATCCGCCCGGGCCAGGATGCCCCCGGCCGGACCGGGCAAGGTTTCATCATCTACCAGCAGGAGCAGTATAGTACGCCAGCAACGACCTGTGAACACTATTCGTCCGTACCGGGTGAAGACACCACCCTTCTTACCCTTTATGCCCTGGCCGGGGAAGAGAGCGGGGGCTTTGTCACCTTCCGGCCCCGTCTCTTCTCGAAGATCCAGCGGCATTTCTTTACGCCGGTCCGCGCCGCTGCACTTCCCGTTGCCGGCCCGGTTACGGTACGGGAACTCTCGTCGCACGAGCTTGTCCGTGCCGAGGACGAGCTCTGGATCCACTACCACCAGCAGAAGGCCGATGCCGCAACCGACCGGCTCTTTGCCGCCTTTGCCGGGACACAACTTGTAGGTGTAGCCCGCTGCTCGCGCCACCCGGACGGCCTTGAGGTGGACGGGGTGTACGTGCTCGACGAGTACCGTCTCAAGGGTTTTGCCCGCTCGATCATGAAGCAGCTGATCGAAGAGTGCGGCAGGAACGAGACGTTGTACATGCATTCAAAGGTCGAGCTGCAGGAGTTCTACGGGAGTATGGGATTTTATGCAATCCCGGAACCCGCACTGCCAAAGACCATCCGGGACCGGTTCGGGTTTGTTATGGGGAACCTCCAGGGAATCGATGTCTGCCCGATGAAACGCGACCCGTCCGCGGCGGATGCGGAAAAGAACAACTGACGTATGGCAGGAGCATGTATGATGGATTTGGGATGCAGATCCGGGATAATCGCCAGTGCCGGGCAGTTCACGGATATTCCGTACCGGGCAATGCCGGACGCCGGCAGGGTGTGATGCGGCAATGATCGAACTGCTCTTTTTCCTCATCCTCGCGTTATTCACCCTCGGGACGGTAGTCCCCCTTGCCGGGGCCAAAGGTGACCGCCGCAGCATCCGGGTCTTCTCCCTTGCCTGTACCGGGGCAGCATCCGCGCTCCTTGCCGCCTTTGCCCTCCTTGTCATTATCCCGGGAACAACGTTTGCCCTTCCGCTCTGGCAGCCGTTCCCCGGCATCTCCCTTGATCTCTATGTGGACCGGCTGGGGGCCTTCTTCCTCCTCCTGATAGGCACGGTCGCCGCATGCACGGCGGTCTATTCATCAGGATACACCGAACACATGGAGGGCGGGAACCGGAGGAACATCCTCTGCGGAGGCACGGCCCTCTTCGTGCTGGCCATGACCCTTGTGGTCGCCTCCCACAACACGTTCTCGTTCCTGTTCTTCTGGGAGCTGATGGCCGCGGTCTCCTTTATCCTTGTGATGTACGAGTACAGGGACCCCGGAACCACAAAAGCCGGGATCTACTATTTCGTGATGACCCAGCTCTCGACCCTCTTTGTAATGCTCGGGGTAATCGCGCTCTTCGTGCTCACGGGGTCGTTTGCCATGGCCCCTCTTGCCATCACCCCCGCCTCTGCACCGCTTGCAACGGCCGCATTTTTGGCCCTCTTTTTTGGCTTTGCCATCAAGGCCGGGATCATCCCCTTCCACAAGTGGCTCTTCTTTGCCCACCCGGCAAGCCCGTCGCCGGTCTCTGCGCTCATGTCCGGGGTCATGCTCAAGGTTGCGGTGTACGGGCTCCTCCGGTTCATCCTCGATGTATTCTCTCCCGATCTCTGGTGGGGCGTGCTCATCCTCGTCTTTGGGATCGCCTCCGCGGTTCTGGGCGTGATCTATGCCTTCAAAGACCACGACATCAAGGGGCTCCTTGCCTATTCGAGCATCGAGAATGTGGGGATCATCTTTACCGGCATCGGCCTCTTTGTGATCTTCTCCTGCGAAGGGCTTACTCTCCTTGCCACCATCAGCCTGCTTGCCGCGCTCTTCCATTCCCTCAACCACGCGCTCTTCAAGAGCCTGCTCTTTCTTACGGCAGGTTCCGTGGTGCACGCAACCGGCACCCGGGACATCGAGAAGATGGGCGGCCTTGCAAAGAACATGCCGTATACCTCGGTGCTCTTCTTTACCGGGGCCATCGCCATTGCCGCCCTCCCTCCGTTGAACGGGTTTGCAAGCGAACTGCTGCTCTATATCGCGTTCTTCCATTCGGTCACGGTCGTCGACCCGCTCTTAAAAGTGCTCCTCTTCATCTGCCTTGCCCTCTTTGCCCTGACAAGCGCCCTCTCGGCGGCCTGCTTTGTCAAGGCGTTCTCATCGGTCTTTCTCGCCCAGCCGCGCTCGGATGCGGCAACGGGCGCACACGAGGTATCCCGATCCATGCTTGCCGGCCCGGCAGTCCTTGCCGCTGCCTGCGTTCTCCTCGGGGTCTTTGCCTGCCAGATCTTTATCGCTGCCGGTTATGTCATCCCCTTCCCGGACCTGCTCCTCGTGAGCATCCTGCTCCTGTTCATGGCAGGGCTCACGTACCTTGTCCTGTATTTCACCGCATCACGTGAAGCGAGAATAAGCGAGACCTGGGGCTGCGGGACGAAATCGCAGTCGGCGATCACGGAATATACCGGCCACGGCTTCTCCGAGCCGATTGTCACCATCTTTGCCTCGGTGTACCGCACGAAAAAGTCCAGTACAAAGACGTACTCCGACAAGTACAACTGCCTCTTTGGCGGCGGAACGGCGGAGATACGGCTCGTGGCGTTCTTCGAGGAATATATCTACCGCCCCATAGGTACGGCGGCAATGAAAGGTGCCACCATTGTCGCACGGATGCAGAACGGCTGCCTTGACACCTACCTGCTCTATGTCTTTATCGCGGTAATCGGGGTCATCGTCTTTTTGGGGGTAATGGCATGAGCGCCGACTTTGTCCTCTACTGCATCCTCAACACGGCGGTCGTCGTCCTCATCTCCCCGCTCTTTGTGAGCCTCGTAAAGAAAGTCAAGGCGTGGACGCAGGGGCGGCAGGGCCCGTCGGTCTTCCAGACGTATTACACGCTCGCAAAGCTCCTCAGAAAAGAGACGATCTATTCGCCCCATGCCTCGTGGGTCTCCCGGGTCGCACCGGTTGCCTGTATGGCGGCGATCCTTACCGCCTCCCTCTTTGTCCCGCTTGTCTGGGTCACGGAACCGTACGGCGGGATAGGAAACATCATCCTGTTCCTGTACCTGCTCGTGGTGGCCCGGTTCTTCATGGCGCTCCTCGGCCTCGATGCAGGGAGCGCATTTGGGGGTATGGGCAGTTCCCGGGAGATGAGCGTATCGGCGGTTATCGAGCCCACTACCATCGTGGTCTTTGCCGCGCTCGCCTTTGTTTTTAAGACCCTCAACATCTTCGACATGATGGCAGCCGCGGTCTCTGCAGGGACTCTCAAGACCCCGATCCTGATCCTCCTTGCCATTTCGCTTTTCATTATCCTGATCGTCGAGACTTCAAGGATCCCGGTCGACAACCCGGAGACCCATCTCGAACTGACCATGATCCACGAGGGCATGATCCTCGAACAGTCCGGGAAGAATCTCGCCCTCATGGAGCTCTCTGCGGCCATAAAACAGACGCTCCTCATGGCGCTTCTCATCAACCTGATCGTGCCCTGGGGCATTGCAACAACGCTCTCCGCTGCCGCCATCCTCGCGGCACTTGTCATCTTCCTTGTCAAAGGCTGCGTACTCTCCCTTGTCATCGGGACTTTCGAGTCTTCGATGGCAAAGATGCGGTTCTTCCGCCTCCCGGGTCTTTTCATGATGGCGTTCTTCTTCTCGACCTTAATTGTCATTATCGAGGTGTTCGCATGACCGATCCCGCGTTCTTCGACGGTGTCATCAAGATCCTCTTTGTCTGCGTGCTCATCACGGCCGCGTACATCATCACGACAAAGAACCTCATCTCACTTGTACGGGTCTACTCGCTCCAGTCGCTGGTGCTCGTTGCTATCGCCACAGCCCTCTTCTGGCGCGAAGGCGCGGCAGTCCTTGCCGGGATTGCGGTTGTGACCCTGGTCACCAAGGTGATCGTTATCCCGTATTTCATCGCGGCAGTGCAGGAGAAGATCCGGATTAAGCGGGATATCGAGTTCCACTACCTGAGTCCGACCAGTTCGCTGTTCATCTCAATCGCGCTCATGCTCGTCATCTACATCGCGCTCTCGAACGTCCTTGCAGGCACGCCGGCGAAAGGCAGCCTCTTTTTCTTCGGCGCGGTGATCGGGCTCTCCCTTGTCCTCATGGGCATGATGGTCACCTTCTCCCGGAAAAAGGCCATCACAAAAGTGCTCGGTTACCTCTCGATGGAAAACGGGGTGCTCCTCTTTGGTCTCTTTGCAACCGAGCTGCCGTTCATCATAGAATTCCTGATCGTGATCGACCTGATCATCCTCGTGATCCTGACCACCATCCTCACGATTGGGATCGACTCAACCCTTGAGGAATACCATAACCGGCTCCACCGGTTCTATCTCTGGGAAGAGCAGGAGGAGGCGCCATGATCCTGCTCGCCTATGTGCTCTGCGCTGCCATTGTAATCGCCTGCATCGCCTTCTGCCACACCCACCGGCAGATGAATGCGGCAGCCCTCGGGTTTGGCGCTGCCTGCGCGGCGATTACGGGATACATCCTCATCTTCGTACAGGTGCCGGTCGGGACCCTTATTGTCGGGAACGGCTACTTCTTTATCGACCACTTCGGCCTCTTCGAGGTCGCCGTGGCAACGGCCATTTTCCTTCTCGCCGCCGTATATGCCCGGGGGTACGTGGAGAACCTGATCATAAGCCACGAACTGGAAACGGGAAGCCTCAAACTCTTCTACGGGGCCTGGTGCCTGCTCGAACTGGTTATCGTCCTTGCCTTCTATTCGGACAACCTTGCGCTCTTCTGGATCTTTGCCGAGATGACCACGATCATCTCCGCGATGCTTGTCGCTATCCTCTCGGCAAAGGAGAACATCGATGCTGCGCTCAAGTACATCTTCGTTGCCTCGGTCTCGATGCTCATTGCCTTTGCCGGGCTCATCTTCCTCTTCGAGATTGCACGCTCGACCACAGGTACGGGCTCCCTCAACTGGACGGTGCTGATCCAGCAGGCACCCGCGTTCCCGCCGGGCATGGCGATCGCCGCATTTGCCCTGATCTTTGTCGGGTTTGCCGCAAAATCGGGTATCTTCCCGTTCCACACCTGGCTTCCCGAGGCCCATGCAAAAGCCCCGTCCGCGGTGAGCGCCGTCCTCTCCGGAGTCCTCCTGAATGTAGGTATCTACGGGATCATCCGGGTCTTTGCCATCGTCCACCGGACCACGGCTGTGGCAACTGCATCCCTGCTCGTCCTCTTCTTTGGGGTCTGCACCATCGGGATCGCGGCGATCTCGATGCTCCCCGAGAAGAACCTCAAAAAAATGATCGCGTTCTCGAGCATCGAGAATATGGGCATCTGCCTTGTCGGCCTTGCAGTCGCAACCCCGCTCGCACTTTTCTGGGTACTCTTCCACGTGATGGCCCACGCGTTCACGAAAGCCTCGCTCTTTTTCTCGGCCGGTATCCTGCACCGGCAGTACAGGAGCCACCTCTCGGCAGATGCACCCGACGAGATCCGGGACGTGTTCCGGTTCCAGCCGCTGGCTGCGTGGGGGATCATCATCGGGGGTCTTGCCATTATCGGCATGCCGCCGTTTGCGGTCTTCTTCTCAAAATTCTTTATCCTGCTCTCGCTCGGGTCGCTCTCCCTCTGGGTGCTCGTTCTTGTCCTTGCACTTCTCTTTGTAGCGGCCGCAGCTCTCGGGTACTTCGTGATCCGGTCGTTCTCCCGGGTTACTCCCGAAGGCGAGCCGCTGGACCTTGTGCCCTACCAGACGCCGCTCGCCATGAAAGCCCCGATCGTGATCCTGCTCGCGGCAGTCCTCCTGCTGGCATTCCTTTTCCCGATGGGAGGCACCGCCTACTTTGACCGGATCGTTGCGGAGCTGATGTTTATATGACCGGAACTCTTCCCCACCGTGAAGATGCAGCGTCGAAGGCCATCCGTGAAGTCCTTGGAGGGGATGCCCCTGCCCGGGCCACGCGGGGGCCCGGTGGCGAATGGTATGTACCGGTGGATAAAAGCAGCTTTGAACGGGCGATCCCTGAGATTGCAGCGCGCAAGTTCGTCCTCATCAGTCTCTTCTGTGTTGAAGGGTTCTCACCGGAGAGCAGGCATTCCCTCCTGTACGTTCTCGAAAGGAAAGGAAGCATCCTTGTCCTTGTCCGGGCGGTTGCCGGCGGTCAGGCAACCTCGGTTGCCACAATTTTTCCTTCGGCTGCATGGCCGGAGCGCGAGTGCCGGGACGGTTTCGGGATCGGATTTACCGGCACATCCGATACCCGCAGGCTCCTCCTTCACGAGCCATACCCAAAGGATTTCCACCCGCTTGATAAGGCGTTCACAAACGCACCGATCGTGACCAATGACGATGTCCCTGCTGCGGACGAATACCCGTTTAAGGCAATGACCGGGGAGGGCGTGTACCAGGTCGCTGTAGGCCCGGTCCACGCCGGCATCATCGAGCCTGGGCACTTCCGGTTCAGCGTAATTGGTGAGACCGTCTTCAACCTCGAAATACGGATGTTCTACACCCATCGGGGGATCGAGAAACTCGCCGAGGGAAAGTCCACGGAGGACTGCGTGAAGGTTGCCGAAGCCGTGAGCGGCGACGAATCGGTGGCAAACGTAACCTCGTTCTGCATGGCTGTCGAGCGCCTCTCGGGGATTACCGTCCCGGACCGGGCCTGGTACCTCCGGACTATCCTCTGCGAGCTGGAACGATGCTGCTCGCACCTCGGCGACGAGGCAGGGATGCTCACCGATGTTGCCTTTGCCCTGGGTTCAAGCCAGTTCTCGGTGCTCCGCGAGGAAGTTTTCCGGAAGAACGCGGAACTGACCGGTTCCCGGTTCCTCCGGGGAATGACCTGTATCGGCGGCGTCTCCCGGGACATCCCGAGAGACCGGCTCGCAGACCTTGCAGAATTTGTCGGGCAACTCAGGAAACGATTCCGGGTTGGACTCTCGATCGTCCTGTCCACGCCATCGGTGATCGACCGGTTCTCGACCACCGGGGTAGTAAAGCGCGAACTCCTCCGGCCGCTCAACATCACCGGCCCGGTGGCCCGGGCATCGGGCGGCAGGGTCGATGTCCGGCTCGACCACCCGTACGGCGTGTACGACCGGTTCGTCCCGGTTCATACCCCCATTGCCGATGGAGACGTGCTCGCCCGGTTCACGGTAAAGGCACAGGAATTTCTCGACTCGCTTGACCTCATCGAACGGCTCATTGCTGCAATTCCGGAAGGGCCGGTACAAAGCAACGAGCCGGTCCGGGATGGGTATGCGCTTGCCCTTGTCGAATCGGCCCGGGGCCAGAACCTCTGCTGGGTCAGGGTCAAAGACGGAAGGATCGACCGATACAAGGTCCGAACCGCCTCGTACTGCAACTGGCTGGCCATCGAACATGCGGTACCGGGGAACATCGTCGCCGACTTCCCGGTGATCAACAAGAGCATGAACCTGTCCTATGCCGGGACGGATATGTGAGGAAAGAGTATGGTCAATGCATTTTCCTGTCTGGTAAAAAGGAAGGTGACCGACGAGCACCCGGCAAAGAACGAAGAGATCGAGAAACTGGGTGCTGAGATCAAACGGGAGATCGATGCCCGGTTCGGCCGCAGCCTTGCGATCCGCGAACTCGATGCCGGCAGCGACAACGCGGCCGAGATCGAGATAAACAACCTCTCGAATGCTTACTACGATGTCGAACGCTTTGGCATTGCGTTCGTTGCGTCCCCCCGGCATGCGGATGTCCTGCTCGTGACCGGGGCAGTCACCCACAACATGGAAATTGCGGTGAAAAAAACCTACGATGCCATGCCCTTCCCGAAGTTTGTAGTGGCGGCGGGTGACGATGCCTGCGATGGCGGGATCTATAAAGGGACCTATGCAGTCCTCGGGGGCGTGGACAAGGTACTGCCGGTCGATCTGATAATCCCGGGCAATCCTCCCACACCGGCACAGATCCTTGCCGGTCTGCTTGCGCTCATGAAGAATGCGGGCAAAACCCGGTAATTCCCGGTACCGACACATCCCCGCAGGGAATAATTTATACCGAGACACCGTAACCGGATACAACTATGAGTCCGGTGCGGAAATGGGGAATGGGGCCCTATCCTGTCGCGGTCGTCCACGGTGGCCCGGGAGCTCCGGGTGAGATGGCTGCCGTTGCCCGCGAGCTCTCGTCCGTGAAAGGTATCCTCGAACCGCTCCAGACTGCAACTACTCTGGACGGGCAGGTCCGGGAGCTCATGCAGGTTCTGGAAAAGGACGGCATGCCCCCGATAACTCTCATAGGCTTTTCGTGGGGTGCGTTCCTTTCCTGGATGGTCGCCGCCCGGTATCCGGCGCTAATAAAAAAACTGATCCTTGTAGGATGCCCGCCATTCGAGGATCAGTACGCAAAAGCGATCACAAAAACCCGGCTCGACCGGCTCAAACCCGGGGAGCGCCGGCAGGCACAGGACCTGATGGCAGCCCTTGAAAACCCGGATGGCCCCCGGGGTGAGGCCGACCGGGACCTCCTTCTCGCACGGCTGGGTGGCCTGCTCTCCCGTGCAGATACCTGCGATGCGTTTGCGGTCGATAACCAGTCGTTTTACTGCCAGTACGATGTCTTTAAGGGAGTCTGGGACGAGGCCTGCGAACTACGGAGAGCAAAGATCCTGCTTGCCATGGGCCAGAAGATCACCTGCCCGGTGCTTGCGATCCACGGGGATTACGATCCCCACCCGGCGGAAGGTGTCGAGGTTCCCCTCGAAAAGAACCTGAATAACTTCCGGTTTGTTCTCCTCCCAAAATGCGGCCATCGCCCGTGGATCGAGCGGAATGCCGCAGAAGAGTTTTACCGGATCCTTACCGAAGAGATCTGATTTTTAAAATGAGATGATGGGCCGGATGTAATACTCCCTACCCTCTGACAGCGAAAACGGGCACGCGCCCCCGGCCCCCTCGCGCCCGGCGGATGGCACCGCTCTACCCGTCTCGCCAGGGGGAAGCGCTGGCAAAACTAACGATTCAGATTTTTCTTCAGCTTCGCAAGCACCCGTTTCTTCTTTTCAATGGCTGCTTCCGATGCCTTGAGGACGCCTTTCTGCATCTCCTCAAATGCCGGTACATCGGTATCTACTACCTTTTTCACCGGTGTATAGGCCGATTCACGGAACCGGGGCTGGAAATCGGTCTCTTTCCCGTTTGATATGAGAACCGATTCCGGTTTTCCTTTCTCCACGTACCCGATCTCCCGGCACCCGACACCGGTGGCATTGATGACCCGGATAATTTCCTGTGCGTCTGCCTTTGGTGCGACAATGAGCAGCGCGTCGAGCGAGACGCCGAGGAAATCGATCTGGAGAGCATCGAGCATCTTCTGCACCCGGGGATTGACAAGCGCCCGTGCTTCCTCTTCACGCACGACCATCCGGCACTGTGCAGTCTCGGTCATCTCGAAGATATCGCCCCGCAGGCCGCCGTTGGTCACATCGGTCATTGCATGGATTTTGTCAAAGACCGGGCTTTTGATCAGCGTCTCGCAGGTAGTCAGGAAGTTGAGGTTGATCGTCTCTTCCACAACCTCGGGGAAACCGGAGTAGATAGCCGCTGTCGCAATCGTCCCACCGCCGGCACCCTCAGTCATCAGGATCGCATCTCCGGGCTGCGTAGATTTCCGGGCGGTCAGGTGGCGGGCCACACCCACGCAGCCCACGCAGCCGGTAAGCCGGCTGCCCAGCACCATGTCCCCGCCTATCCGCAGTGTCGAACCGGTCACGAGCGGAATATCCATGGCCTCCCCGACCGCGGTGATGCCCGCTGTGTAATCGAAGATCTTTGCCACATCCCCGTCATCGGCCACGTGGATATCGGAGAAGAGCATCACCGGCTTTGCCCCCATCACGTAGAGGTCGCGGAGCGTTGCCCGGGTCACATGGAACCCGGCAAGGAAAGGGTAATCGGAGAGCCGGGAGTGCATCCCGTCGACCGTGCAGACAATATAGTCTCCGCCGGCTTTTACCGCCCCGGCATCGTCCATCTCGTCCACGCCAACCGATGCAGACGTTTTTCCTATGATGCGGGCGATCTGGCGGTGGGCAAAAAAGTCGCCTTTTCCCCGGGAGCCTACCCCGAACTCCCCCATCTTTACTCCCGCCGGTTCAAAGGAAAAAAAGTCCCCGGTGAGCCCATTGGTGTTTTTGACTTCCTGCACGACCGCTCGTGCAAAAGCTTCGGTATATTCAGCCCGGGAATGTTTTATCTCGGTTATCCGCCCGGCAAGGTTCTGGATTACTGCCTCTTCAGCCTCGCCGGCCGCGAGGTGTACGCGGGCATACTCCTCAACATCCATATAATCCGTATTCGCACCGGGGCAATAAATAACGAGGGGGTTTTTGAGAGGCTGCCCCGCTAACGGCGCAGGATCTCCAGCACTTCTGCAAACGTGCGCTGCGCCTCATCGAACCGCTTCTCCCTGAGCTGGGCAAACCCCCGGGCGATACCGCCCCGGACATCCTTGATATCGATATAATATGCCTGGTCAAAGGCCCTGCCCGATTCCCGGAACCTCCCCAGGGAAAAACAGGAGTTGCTCAATACCACCCAGGCATCGGCGTTTGTCGGGTCGCCCTCAAGGGAATCCCTGAGGCATGCAACTGCATCCTCGTGCCTGCTGAGCATGGAAAGGGCGCTCCCTTTCCGGTAGAGCGCACGGGGATTATCGGGCTGGAGTGAAAGCGCCTTTTCAAGTGGGAGAAGCGCATCCTCGTACCTTCTCTGGTTAATCCGTGCGATCCCCTTGTTGAGGTGGGCAGAAAAATAAAACGGGAAGATCTTTAACGCCCGGTCATAACAGGCGATCTCTTCCTCGTAGTGCCGCAGTTTCCCGAGCGCATACCCCTTGTTCACCCATGCCGAAAGGTATCGTGCCCGTAAGGAGATTGCCCTCTCGCAGCACTCGATCTCCTCAGTATATCTCCCGAGCATCCCAAGGGCGACGCCTTTGTTGTTCCATGCAACCGCATTTTCGGGATCGAGGGCAATCGCGCTGTCGCAACAGGCGGCCTTCTCTTCGAACCGCTTGAGTTTCCCGAGGGCAAATCCCTTGTAATTCCAGGCTTCGGTACAGGCCGGGTCGAGGGCGAGGGCCTTGTCGCAGCACTCTATCTCTTCCTCGTATCTTCCCAGTTTACCCAGGGCAAAACCCTTCCCCGCCCATGCAGATGCCGAATCCGGGTTTATAGAAAGGGCATGGTCGAACGAGACCAGTGCATCGTCATGTCGCCCGTCCCTGCCATCTTCTAGGCCTTTCCTGCAGAATTCAGCTGCAGATCCGCCGGAATCGTGATCTGTCATACCGGAATACCCTGTTTGTCATGCCCCTTTTCGGCAACTGGATGTGCCTCAGGGAAATATCCCGAAAATCCCACACTTTTTTAGTAATGGCGGTTATCGGTTTTAAAATATACCTGATTTCCGGTAGTACCTTTCCCTGTCGTCTGGGTTACGTTATTCGATACGGTAGCCGTGCGATGTAAGGAACTCCGCACGGCGTTCTTCTGCATCCGGGCACGATTCGGGGATCTCTTTTTCGGCCCTCTCCCAGAGTGCCCGGAGCTGTGCGTTTTCCGAATGCAGGTTGAGGGTCCCGGTGACCGTTCCGCAAAACTTCTCGTCAGGATCGGAGATCCGCATAACCACGCACCGGTAAAACTTGCACTGGGCCGGGCTGTCGCGGTGGATGGTGCATCTCAACAGATTTCCCTCGGGACGGAGGAACCGGCAGGCGTGTGGGTGCGTATCGGGAAATGCAGGGTCTGAAAAGATCTCCTGTTTGTCCTCGTCGACACATGCGGTAAAAGGGGTTCCGGTCGAGACGGATTCGCAGGCAAATTCAAAAGGCCCGAGCTGGCGCTCGATGACAATGTAGTCCCCGAGATGCATGCAGCATTCTCCGCACTGCCGGCAGCTAAATACCATTGGTTCATTCCCGTAAGGTATCGGCGGTCCAGAGATGGATCTGGCAGGCAGGTGACCGCTGTTCCTTTGTATACCCGGTTTTTATTTTTTCATCAGATAAACGCGTCGGTTATTGGATCTTATCTGCCGCAGCCTGCGCCAGGGTCTTGAGGGTTTCGTAATCCGTTGTCGTTCCCCCCATGGTCAGTTCCTCGTACACGTTCTTTTTGGTAAACATGATCGTATAGGTCGAAGAGAACGGATCGGTAGTGGGCTTCCTGAATGCATAGGTATGCTCGCCAAGGACCGGGCAGGGCAGCTCGTAGAGGGTATCCCCCGTATCGTTCTCTGTGACGACCGCCTCCTTTTTTATACTAAATACAAGGTTCATGTTTTCCCGGGAGTAGAGGCCGATGACCTGCCTGAACCCGGTCAGGTCGTCTTTTGCCTTATTCATACGGTAATAGGCGACCATGTATCCGCCCCGCCATCCCTGGTCGCGGAGCACCTGGTCTGTCTCGCTGTAGGTGAGATCGGTACGCTCCTTGAGGATATAGTCTGCCGGCATATCGGCAGGTTCGAGGGCCAATGCAGAGGTCATGGTTATCGCGGAGGGGGTAGTTGTCGCGGGTACAACCGTCGGCTCAGGGGTAACCGTCGGGGTCGGCGTGACCGGGTCGGGAAAAATGGCGGAAAGGCACCCGGCACCCGCAAGTGCCGCTGCAAGGATTACACAGAGAACACCTGCTCCGGCATGCATACCCTAGGGTTGATAATGGAAAGGTAAAATGTTTCTCGTCGGGAAAACCGGTATGCCCGGATACCTTATGAATTGCATAACCCGCCCGGGGAGAAAATGGCACAAACACTTTATCAGCGACCGCCCCATCCCCCATAAAGAAGGACTGTTCATGCCATCAGGTACAATTGCGATGCTTAACGTGGATCATCATATCCATATCATCCCTGTGGGAAGAGTACAGCAGCTGAGTATCGAGCATTCAGCGATCAAAAAAATTGAGAACGAAAAATTTGAGTTTGCATGCATTCTCCGGCTTTCCGTGGAGGGCGAAGCCCATCCGCTCGAAGACGTGATCCGGCTCACCTTTGCGGCTGCACGCCTGCCTGGTTCTCAGATGATGACCGAGCTGACCTTTATCCAGAACCATATAATAAAGGAGATCTTCGACTGGGCATTGTCCGGCGAACTGTCTGCCTGTTCCTCCGATGATCCCCTCGCAAAAGAGTGCGGCATTGCCCTTTCATCCGTCATCATAAGGGAAATGCTTGCATCAAAGACCTTAAAAGACGTGCTCGAACGCCATGGTGCCCTGCCGGAATCCATGACAATGACACATTAACTCCGTGGCCACAAAGGTAATGTTCTTATTGGTGCTAATATCTATCTCGCGGCAGATATCCCCCCGTTAACGAACCTGTACGGGGGAGGAAGTTTTACAGTATGGACGATCCAGCGTTACAAGGCGACGAACAGATACTTATCCGGACTCGTGGAGTCCACGTAAAATCGATCTCCTTTGAGGGGATCCTGACCACCAAGCGCATTATCCTGGTGGATCGCATCAAAGGCGTCCTGCCCCCAAAGGAGATCCCGCTCTCCACGATCCAGTCCGTTGAAGTCGGGGAGAATGCGATCCGGGACCAGGTACTTTCGCTCGGGGTGATCACACGGACCGGCGGGGCACGCCAGATGGTGCTCACGTTCTCCCGGGAGGGAGGAGGGAACCGGGCAAAGGAACGCGATGAATGGGCACGACTGATCCAGGCGCACCTGGCCCCATCGTTTGAAGAGGATTCCGACAAGGCGATCCCGGAAGGCGGTTACACATCCGCAGCCCTGTCCCGGAACCGTCCCCCGCAGCATGAGACCTATGCGGCTGGTACGCCGGCGAACTTCCCCTCTCCGGTACAGTCCCGTGCCGAACCCCCGGCTGCCATGCCGGCTCCTGCCCCGGCACCGCAGGAAGAAACCATCCTTGGGACATATTGTACCAAGTGCGGTACGAAGGTTCCCGAAGGTTCGGCGTTCTGCAATAAATGCGGGATGCGTATCGTAAGGCCGGGCGAGGTTCCGCCGGCTGCTGCCCCGGTTTCCGCAGCAGCCCCCGTTTCCCCGGCCCAGCCTGTACAGAAAGGTCGCCCGATCGAGCGGGATATGCAGACAGTCGAGCCATTGTTCGACAGGTCGACGACCTCTGTTCCACGGGACCCCCTGCGAACCGCCCCGCAGGCGCCGCCCGCCCGGCCGTACACGGCCCCAACGCCAGTCGCCGCTCCCCCGTCCCAGCCGGCAGCGCATGTGGCTCCTGCACCGGCAAAGAAGGAGAAGAAGCGGTTCATGCCAAAACTCTTCTCTCCAAAAGACCTGCCCCCTACACCGCTGGTGCCGGCGTCCATGCCATCAGCTCCAATGCCCCCCGCACCTAAAAAGCCGTCGAATAAAAAGAAGATCCTGCTTGTGGCAGGCATTGTGATCGTACTTCTTGTGGTTGTTGTCGGTGTTGTTGTCGTCCTGCCAAAGACCGGGCTGCTCACGAGCCTCTTCCACAGTCCGGGCAGCAGCTCATCGGGTGCATCAGCCACGACCACTACCTCAACGACTGCGTCATCGACTGGTTCCACTGCAGTAGTGGCCGCAACACTGACGCCGGTCTCCATTCCCCAGAATGGCGTGTACGTGTACGTGAATTATATGGGTGGCTGGAAAGGCACCTATGGAACATCGGACGAACCCCTCAAGGCCACTAACTCCGGTGAACGTATCATGGAAGTGGTGAATGGAACCGGTACTGTTACCGCTTCGTTCTCGAAGCAGGATGGATCCAGCCATGATATTACCGTCACGATCTACAAAGACGGCAAGTCGCTTACTAGCGGGACCACCACTGCAGCGAAGGGCATGGTAACGCTTTCCGTGGATACAACCACCGGTGTTGCACAGGAGCCGGTGGTCAGCGGAGGGAATGTTGCAGCTGCCGTGACAACAACTGCTGCCGCGGCAAATACTACGGCAACGACCACGGCAAGTGCTACGGCTAACGTTACGGCAACAAAAACAACGTCGTAATAAAATCTCTCTGGAATCCATCTGTTTTTCTTTTTTATCCCAGCGCATCCTTGAGAAGCGCGACCTCCCAGAAAACCCTTGAAACGGTTTAATCCTTTTGTGTGCAAATTGCCCGGATATTCAGGATTAGAGGTATTTCCGGTTAATTGCCAGAATTGGCAGATAGAAAAAAGGGGTTATCCATGTTTCTCTTCAACTGAGACCGGTGCAGCCGGTTTTTTCCCTTTCCTCCATCGGTAGATCCCGTATGCTGCCCCGCCGATGACAAGGAGCGGGATGATGGTGAAAATGAGGATAATCAGCGCATCGATCATTCCAAGGAACCCACCAATCCCCTCATTGATTGCCGCGACAAAACTGTGGCCGGACTCCCCGCCGACTGGCTCCGGTTCCTGGAGGTTTACCGTGATGGTGGACAGGTCGATACGGTTATTGAGGTATTTCAGCCGTCCCTCAAGCCGATCGAGTTCGGTCTGGACCCGGTCTATCTGCTTCTGGACGGTAATGACATCCTCTACCTTCTCTGCCTTTTTCATAATGGCATTGTACTGTGCCAGCTGGTTCTGGTAGGACGTTTTCTGTGCAGCCAGATCGGTGTATTCTTCGGTAACATCGCTGCTCTGGACCGAGACGGATTTTACTGTCCCGATACCCTTTATCCCGGCCAGCGTATCGTCAAAAGCGGCAGCAGGAATGCGGAGAACAACGGTTCCGTAATAACGGTTGGTGCCTGTTTTCTGGATACTCGTTGAGGTGAGGTATCCGCCTTTTCCTGCGGCAAGGCTCT